>DAOVCF010000007.1 GCA_030670165.1 Candidatus Stahliibacteriota bacterium
CGCACCTTCAGGGGTGGATTTAACCTCGATAGCGCCGTTGGGTTTCGCACACACCACCAAACCCAGAATCACCACTGCCCCTAGTAAAAGCCATAGCTTCTTCATGACGGTTCCTCCTTGATAAAGTTGTTAGGCTAATAATAAGCCAATTCCAAAAGTAGTCAAGTGCCAGGGGACCCCGATATTTTAGAAGCGAATCAACAAGCAGTTTATTCATCTCACATGACTAAAGAAGGACTGTGGTTATTAAAAAAACAGCGGGCGCAAGGCCCGCTGCAAAAGGTTAGAGGTTAATTTCAGTCGATCAGGACAATCTTGGCTGTGCTTACGGTATTGGCGGTCTTGAGTTTGAGGAAGTATGCGCCGCTCGGAAGCGAAGAGGCGTCCCAGGCAAGGGTATGCTCGCCCGCATCGGCGTGGCCGGTATAGAGGGTCTTGACAGGACGACCCAGCGCATCCCACAGGCTGATCTCCACGTCTCCTGCTTCAGCAAGCACGTAGTTGACCGTACCGCCGGAGGCCACAATGGTTGCTAAGGAAGTAAACTCAGTCACATGAGGCGTTAGTTCTATGATCCCTGTACCACCGGGTGCCATGCCTTTTACACGCAGTATGAGGTCTACGCTATCACCTAGGTTTTTGCCAAGCCCTGCATCAATGTCGTCAAAAGCTGCCCACTTGGGATCGATCTCGCCCTGGAAAACGGTATACATCCACGAAACGTGGTGCATAGGTGCACCGCCGTCCAGCGTCATACCAGGGTTGTCGTCCACCTTGTTCTCCACTGCAAAGTAGAAGCTGCCGGAGTTGATCTCGATTCCTAAATCGCCGACATAAAACCAGTTCCAGTTGCCCTGCTCAGAAGCGGAAACCTCTTTGCGTCCAAGCTCCGTACCTGGCTCCGCACCTGGACCGAAGAACACCAGATAGCATGCGGCGTCCCAGTTATCGGGGTCATCTGCCCAGCCCATAGGCACGTAACAAGCAGAATCAACAGTGAAAGGATACATACCCGAACCGAAGTCCCCAGGGGTGAACTCAACAGCCATTCGGTTACCTGCTTTCATCTTGAAACCAAATGGTACAGGGGTAACCTCATCATAGGAAAGCTCAAACATCTCGAGCATGGAAACAGGAGATTCTGAGGGAGTAGCAACTTCGACTACAGGACTCGGCTGAATGCCCACAGCCAGCATTGCCGCAAACGGCACGCACAGTGCCAATACGACTAAGACTTTCTTCATACAGGTCCTCCTTGGTTTAGGTTATTGTAAAATAATAGTCCAATTCCAGGGTTAGTCAAGTCTTTTGCAGCCCAATTGACGCCCCTGATTCCGATTCAAAGACCTCTCAAAAATGACCTCTGTGTAGGTTGACACATCACTAATCAAGCCTATAATATTTGAGTAACCAAGAAATGGGGGAAATGATGATTCGTGCTATCAAGAGAAGAAGTGCAGTCCTTCTCGCGGTGATGTTGCTGGGCGGATGCCTGTCCCCGGACTTCACCGTAAAAACGAGCGGCACCTTCAAAGGAAGCTACGCGAGCTTCGATGGGACCTACAGCGGGTCGCTGCAGTTCGATTTCGGACAGGAAAACGAAGCCTTTGAGGCTAAGGGAACGATCGTCATAAATGATGATGTGATCGAGTTTGAGGGCCAAGGCACCCTAACCGCCAACCCTGCCGTGCTTGATATGGACGTTACCGGAACCGATTTTACCATGCATATCGAGGGCGAGCTTAATGGCGGCCGTCTTACAGGCTCCTACACCTTCAACTCCGCAAGGTGGGGGAACGACGAGGGAAGCGTGGATCTTAGCTTGAGCTGATCCGTATCGCTTGAGGGAAGCCCTTTAAAAGCACTGAACAGCCGGGTAGGTTCCCAAGGATTTGCGATCTTTCCTCCTGTGGAGAAAAGTAGCACAAATTTTTCCGGGGTCCCCACGAACGCACGTAGTGCGGTCGTGGGGTGTTTAACTTGACACAGACCTACTTCCGACTATGCTTGGGGATGCGAATTCTTTGGATTGACGACGAGATTGAGCTCCTAAAACCCCACATATACAGCTTAAAGGAGCGCGGTTACGAGGTAGACACCGCCAACAACGGCCCGGACGGGTTAGAGCTTGTAAAGCAGCGCGACTACGATCTGGTGCTTTTAGACGAAATCATGCCGGGCATGGACGGGATCGAGACGCTTTCGGAAATCCGTGCCGAAAGCGAGGACGTGCTGGTTGCGATAGTCACCAAGAGTGAGGAGGAGGAGCTTGTCGATTCCGCGTTCGGCAAGCTTGCCGACGATTTCATAATAAAGCCCATCACCCCGACACAATTGGGGTCTGCGATTAAAAGGTTGCTCGAACGCAAGAAGCTTGTACGCGACAACATGAGCCGCGAGTATACACAGGAGTTGACCCGTACCGAGGTAGCTTCTGACTGGGAGGGCTGGGTCCAGGCATACCGCCGCGATGTCCGCTGGGAGCTGAGATTCAAAAGATTCGGCGACGAGGGGCTGCGAGGGTTAGGCGACGAGCAGCGCAGCCAAATGCGCCGCGAGTTCAGCATCTTCGTTGAGAAAAACTACCCACAGTGGCTTGAGCAAGGTAAAGGACCGGTCATGTCTCCCCAGATTCTATCCAAACACGTATTCCCCTTGCTAAAGCAAAACCGGGAGGTGGTGTTTCTGTTGTTCGATTGCATGCGCCTCGATCAGTTCCTTGTCATCCTGCCGTTCTTCAAGGAGTTCTTCGATTCAAGGATCACCTACACCTGCGCCATTCTTCCTACGGCTACGCCTTACGCACGCAACGCGATCTTTGCCGGTCTATTCCCTCAACAGATCGCGGAACATTTTCCCCACTACTGGGTCTGGGACCAGCACGGTCAGAACCGCTACGAGAAAGAGCTTCTCACCGAGCATCTTAAAAGGGAGCGTGTATCGGCCTCTATGATCTACCGCAAGGCATTTCGTGCCCAGGACGCAGCCCGTGACGCCGAGTCGATCGTTTCGCGCAAGGAGAAGTTCCGGGTGTTTGTACTCAACTTCCTGGACGTACTCATACACTCGGTAAAGCCAAAATCCATTCTTGAGGAACTTGCCCCTTCGGATTATGCTCTTGTGGATATGACCCGCTCGTGGTTCGCCAACTCGATCTTTCCGAACCTTATCGAAATCCTGGCCCAACGCGGTGTTACTGTCGTACTTACAACGGATCACGGCTTCCTGCGCGTGGAGCATCCCACCATAATCAAGGGAGGTCGCGAGATCTCTGCAAACCTGCGATACAAGTACGGACCGGCCCTTACCATTGATCCCAAGGATGCGATATCGCTCTCCGATCCAACAAGATACAAGCTGCCGCGGTTCCCTCGTCCCACAAACTTCGTTATCGCAAAGCGCGACTGCTACTTTATCTATCCCACCAAACCAAGGGAATATGAGGCACAGTACAAGCATACACTTCAGCACGGCGGCATCTCGCCTGAGGAGATGATAACACCCTTGGGGGTATTCACGCCAAAATAGCAAGGAGATGGCTGATGGAAATTGAGGAAAAACTAGGGGTGTTCTTCGGCTGCACCACGGCCGGAGCACCACATCTGCTCAAAGGGCTGGAGGATTTTCTTTCCAAAGCTAAGATCGATTACGTACCTATGGGCAAAGACTTATGCTGCGGCGTTCCGTTGACGCTCGCAGGATATCACGACGAGGCAGCGGAGTACGTAAAGAAGGTCGCGGATAAACTCATCTCAACCAAGATAACGAAAATGGTCACCTCTTGCCCTCACTGCTACATGATGTTCAAGCGTGAGTATCCGGAGGAGTTCGGGATCGAGCTGCCTTTCAAGGTCCTGCACTTTGTGGAGTTTGCCGACGAGTTATTGAAGGAAGGAAAGATTAAGTTAAGGAACCGCAAGGACGTACGGGTTCTCTATCACGACCCGTGCGGTATCGGACGCCGCGGGCCAGGTTTGTATGAGGAGCCGAGACGAGTACTGGAGAGCTGCGTACAGGTTGTGGAGGCCGACCGGAACCGGGTGCTTGGCACCTGCTGCGGGGGGGGCGGTCTTCTCAGAGCATCCCTGCCTAAATTGGCGGTGGCCGCTGCAAAGCGAAAGATACAAGACGACGTCCTTCCTAAAGGGGTTGACACAATAGTCACCTCATGCCCGTTCTGTACCCTGAACCTCGCAGACGGCGCGGCTGAGATTGCAGATAAGGAAATAAAAGTTTTCGATCTGCCCCAGTTCCTTGCAGAACAGATGGAGGATTGAGATGGAAGCCAGTAAAGAGTTCAACGCCTACAAACGAACCATCTACAAGGTGCTCAAGGATAAGTTCCTCAAGACCGCGCTGGAGCGTGCGGTTACCGCCTTCCGCAAGAACCGGGACGCCGCACTTGCCGCATTCCCTGAGGTGGTAGAAAAGCGCGAGAGATTGCAGGAGATAAAGGACAAGGTTATAGACAATCTGGATTACTACGTTGGTAAGGCGCGCGAGGCTTTGGAAAAAAATCACGCCCACACCTACTTTGCCTCCGATGCGGATAAGGCTAATGAGATCTTAAAGAACATCATCGGCACCGGCAAGATGATCGTGAAGGCAAAATCCATCACCAGTGAGGAATTGGAGTTCAACAAAGTGATGACAGCTTACGGCAACACGGTGTACGAGACCGATCTGGGCGAGTTCATCGTTCAGCTTCTTGGCGATAAGCCGATGCACATCCTTGCCCCGGCAGTTCACGTGCCCAGGGAGCGGGTAGCCAAGATATTCTCTGAAGTAGCAGGCCGCGAGATGCCGGCAGATCCCAAGAAATTGGCCATGTTCGCACGGGAGTTCCTGAGGGATAAATACTTTAAGGCCGATGTGGGATTTTCCGGCGCGAACTTCATCACTGCGGATACGGGTACGATGTTCCTGGTAGAAAACGAAGGCAACATCCGCTTCGTAACCAACGCGCCGGAGATTCACGTAGCAGTGATCGGGGTGGAGAAGCTGATGCCCACCCTTTCGGATGCCATGCTCGGCCTCGAGGTGCTGATGCGTTATTCAGGGTATCTTACGACTTCTTACGTGTCGATGATCTCATGTCCTGCCAAGACCGGGGACATCGAGAAGGTAACCGTTTACGGCGCTCACGGCCCCAAGGAGCTGCACGTTATCTTTCTTGATAACGGCAGAACGAAAGCCGCCGCCGACCCTGTGTATCGCGACATGCTGCGCTGCCTGCGATGCGGTGCGTGCATGTACGAATGCCCCATATATCCTTTGGTTTCAGGAAACTGGGGCTATCACTACATGGGCGGGATAGGCGTAGCATGGACAGCCTTGGTCTCAGGAGGATTTGCCAAGGCCGCACCCCTTGCCTACTCCTGCGCGTTGTGCGGACGGTGCAAGGAAATATGCCCTGCTGGGATAGACTCCTCGAAGTTGATCGAGCGTCTGAGAAAGGATTTAAAGAAGGAAGGCCTGGTGCCCAGCTTCATCAAGGAAATGGCTGAAACCGTTATTAAAGAAGGAACTCCTTACAAAAAGAAGGAGGGATAGTGCCTAGAGTTAAAATAGAACCCTTAAGAGCTTACACCATAGAGGTGTTTGCCAAGCTGGGTGTGTCTGGTGAGAATGCGGAGATCACGGCGGATGTGCTTCTCGCCTCCGATCGGCGCAACATCGCGTCCCACGGTGTGGCGAGATTGAAACGATACGTGGACGGGATAAGAAAAGGAATCATGGACCCCAAGGCGGAGCCTGAGATCGTCAAGGAGACGCCGACCACGCTTGCTGTGGACGGACACGCCGGACTGGGTCAGGTTGTATCGGTTAAAACCATGCGCATGGTGATCGAAAAGGCAAAAAAGATGGGGATGGCTTCCGCGGTCATCCGCAACTCCAACCACTACGGCATAGCCGGTTACTGCGCGATGATGGCTCTAAGACATGACCTTATCGGATTCTCCACAACCAACTCCGCTCCCCTGGTGGTGCCGACCTTCGGCAAGAACGCATTGCTGGGCACCAACCCCATCGCCATCGCGGTGCCTGCGGGCTCCGAACGCCCGTTCGTTCTGGACATGGCAACATCCACCGTTCCACGCGGCAAGCTCGAGATATACGACCGGCTGGGTAAGGAAATACCTCCCACCTGGGCAACGGATGAAGCAGGACATTCCACCACCGATCCGGGCAAGGTTCTCAAGAACCTTTTAGATAGGACCGGCGGCGGCCTTGCACCTCTGGGCGGGGCAGGCGAGGAAGGACGTGGCTACAAGGGCTACGATCTGGCCGCAGTGGTTGAGATACTCTCAGGCGGCTTAAGCCTTGCCTCCATGGGTTCAGAGGTCTACGGCCGCAAGGGCGAACCGCCTGACGTCTGCCACTTCCTGGCCGCACTCAACCCTGCCGCGTTTGGTGAGCTGGATGGATTCAAGCAAAGGATGGATTCCTTCATCGGCATGCTCAAGAACGTGCCCAGGCAGGAAGGAGCCGAGCGCATCTGGATCGCCGGCGAAAAGGAATGGAAAGCAGAAGATAGAAATAAGGACGAGGTGGACATTGACGAACCGACCATGGAAAAGCTTCGTAAGATTGCGGAGGAATTCGACCTGAGTTTTCCTTTCTAAGAGGAGTTGGGTTTTCTAAAATCTAAGGGGACGGAGTGATTCACTCGGTTGCTGGAGAATTTTTTGGGGGTAACTTTCGCGTTAACCAGGCAACAACCGCCACGATTCCTGCCAGCGCAAGGGTTCCCAAAATCTTGGATCCCGGATGGCCGATACGATGGGCCAACCCTCCAGGTAAAAGATCACCCAGGATCGTTTGCGGAAGCATTATTAAGATAGGAGCAAGTAGATTGCGCGTGAGCCTGGCAACACCGGCAAGGAGTATCCCCACAAAAAAGGTGAATGGAAACACCACCCCCCAGTAGAAACCAAGCGATGTGTAAGCGGCAGGGACGGTAGGATCGGTTCCCCATAGAATCAGCGGTGAGAATGCGTAGAGCAGGGCCGACCCCAACACCGCCGCGATAAAACCGTAGGATTGTTCGAGCCTTGAGGCAAACCAGCCGCGGTAGAAGAACTCAACCGCCATCAGATGATAAAGCGCTCCCAAAAGATAAGCGACGCTATCCAAAGGCGCAGGCAAGAAAGGAATCTCACCTGCCGCGAGAGAACGCCAGACCGCAAGCCAGCCGGTGAACGCTCCGATGATCACCCCCACAATCACTGCTGCTACGATACGGCGACGAGTAACACCAAGGAATCCAAGACCCTCCCGACTAATAAACCTGACGAATAAGAGAGGAACCAGAAGGAACCCCAGATCGGCAAGCGGCTTGAGCCATTCCAGGATCACCGGTGCACGGGGACCGGCAAGCCGGGCAAACTGCAGGAGACCTGAGAGAAGAATCAAAAGACCAAGCGGTGCAAAATCACCCCAACGCGGATTCCACCTGAACACCCGAAAAGGAATCTCAAGCGCCCTATCAGACATCGGCTATTCTCCTCAACCAGAATGGATTGTCAACCCGCCCGTAACACACCCGTAACACACCCGTACCCCTTCGGGGCATTCCCATAACTTCCTGGGGCTAACGCCCCTTAATCAAGGACATAACACACCCGTAACACACCCCGCGTCTTCACTACTTGAAGTCGTGGCGACCCCGGTATGCCGATTCCCCGGTTCAAACACCAGTATAAAATTCAAGGAATCACCATAAATCTCGATCTATAACCTGTTGACAATAAGCTTCACTCCGCTATCCTTAGATTGATGGGAAATCCGATACTTCAAGGCATCAAGGCCATCTCCTTCGACTTCTGGTATACCATAGGCCGTTATGAGACCGAAGCCGAGTGGAGGCGGCAGGATGAGATAAGGGTAGCCGAGTTTTCCCTGATACTCAAGGAATTGGGCTTCAGTTTCCCTGAGGAACTGATTGATCGTACCCTCTCCGAGGTGGGCGCGGAATGCGAAGCGGAGAGACTCAGAACAGAGATGGAGGTTCCGTCAAGGGAGATAATCAGGCGATTCCTCACAAGGCTGGGCATCAGAAAACAGGTTGCAGGCGGCTCAAACAAACTGCTGAAATCTTTCGACGAATCGCTCTTAAATGTAAAGATCATTGCCCAGCCAGGAGCGGTGGAGGTGCTTTCGGAGCTAAAGCATCGCGGTTATCCCCTGGCGCTTCTTTCAAACACCTCGCACGGGCACATTATCAAAAGGATAATGGATCGAGAAGGCTTAAGCCCCTTCTTCGACCACCTCCTCTACACAGACGAGATAGGTCCGCGAAAACCCAACCCTGAGGCCTTCAAGATACTGCTTGATCGGCTAGGGACACGTCCAGAGGAGACGGTTCACGTCGGGGATCGCATCGATTTGGACGTTCTTGGTGCGCGCAGGTCAGGCATCCGCAGTGTATTATACGAATCCAACAGGGATTACTGTTTTGATGGTTATCCTCATCCTGATTTCTGCATACGCAATTTAAAAGAACTAATAGAATAATCTATTATGAAGACGTGGATGTGTGACCAGAAATTAAAGCATATCTTATGGTGCGTCGCGATTCCCTCAAGGAGTTGTTGGGCCGGAATAGAGAAAAAGATTTGAAGAACTAAACGGGAAGAAGATAACCGGTACGGCTAACCACAAGCCACTGGCTACGGACATTCGCTGGATTAAGGAAAGATGGAATAGTTGTCAAACTAATTAAGGAGGAAATAATGGACGGCTATATCTGCGTAGGAATAATAGGGCTGCTAGTAGGATTGGCCTCATATGCAGGGATCGTCTGGGGGGCATATCTCTTAGGTAAAAGAAACGACAAGGGAGTCCTCGGTCTTATACTTGGGTTTTTTCTTGGCAGTATAGGGCTTCTTATAATGTGTTTCATCTCCGTAGAAACCAGCTCTTCTGAGGAGAAACCGTCTCCTTCCAGGAATCTTGTTCCAGTACGTAAATGTGGATTTTGTTCGCGCGAGGCTCCTGCCAATTCCAAATTTTGCCCACATTGCGGTGAACGGCTTGATCCGCTACCTTCACATGCAACCTCTTTGAATACAGCTATATTGGTGAGTTGGAATCGACTATCTCCACAGAACCTTCGCTGTCCTAACTGCCATAGCCCTTCTCCGCCCCAATCAAGGTTCTGCATCTACTGTAGGCATCAGTTTAACGGCTGAATCCCAGGGAGCGAGTAAAGGGCGAAAGAGCCTCCAAGATGCTTGCTCACATCGGAAGCGATCTTAGGAAAAGCTTCTACTTGCTCTTCTTAGTGATTTCAGGTTAACCGGGTAAAGCAAGGACATTACCAAACCGCGTATCTCGCTCTTTAAGGACGCCATGTAAAGCTCCTCCTTGGCCTCGCATATCTCGTGACACACAGGAAACGGCTCGCGCTCCACCCTGGTCAGGAACTCGTAGTGCTCTCGGCTGAACCAGATGTCGCGTGCCTTCTTGGAGCGTATGTTGCCGAACGAGTAACCGCCCATCACGGTGCAGGGGATGAAGTCGCCCACCGGATTGATGTTGATGAAGTAGTGATAGGGGCAGCGGAAGAGGCGGCGGCCTCTCATTATCCCCAGTACCCGCTCCACCAGCCTTTTGCTCCGCTCCGTACCCTTGGTTATAAGCCCCATCCTGACCAGCTCCTGCCTCAGCCACGCCACCTGCTCTGGGGTAGGTTTTAGTGATTCATTGACCGGAATCATGTGATTACGGGCAACTACCTTGCCCTTCCAGATTGTGGCGTCTACCGCCCCCTGCGTGTTCTCCCATACTATCCCGAACGCAAGCCCGTCAATGCCCTCTTGAGCCACGAACCGGTACATATCCGGCACGTATGCGATATTGAGTTTTGTCAAAACACTATAGATTTCTATCTGTGGGTAAGGTTTGCCCATCCGGTCGCGGACTTGCTTGAGGATTTCAATCCCCTGTTTGGAGCGTTCCCATGAGTCTTTAACGCCCCTCAAAACGTCGTTTACCTCGTTTGGTGCGTCAATGGAAAAACGCACCTTGGAGATACCGGCCTGGATTAGCTTGTACGCCAGATCTTCGGTCATCGCCATACCGTTTGTTATAAGGCTGCAGCTGGTGAATTTGCGTATGTAGCGCACGATCTCAGGCAAGTCAGGCCGAAGCAGGGGCTCGGTCGAGGTGATGCGGAACCGCTTTACGTGAAGGTCCTTGACCAGTTGATAGACCAGGTCCTTGATTTCATCTAAAGTGAGTTTATCCGACTCCTTCTGCCAGTGCATCCTCCAGCGCTGACAGATGAGGCAGCGCTGGTTGCAACAGGTGTTGACGGACATGTTCACCACCGGTGCGTAGCCACGGGCAAAGAGGCTGATCTCCTCGGCGGCGCGCGCAAGGTTCATAGCTCGATTGTAGCCATAGTGAAGGAAATCGCAACATCATTAAGATCGTTTACGTCTTTATAATTAGAGAGGAGGCTAATATGCGAAGATTACTTTTAGCAGGACTGGCCCTGCTTATCTTGGGGTGCTTTGATTACACCTCGATCATGAAGATGGAGCCGGACGGCTCCGGCACCCTTGTATTTGAGATAGGGATGCCGTTCGGAGAAGCCGATACCCTTGAGTTCCCGGAAGAACTCTCTCGGCAACTCGACACAACGTCGGGCTGGCAAACGTCTACCTTTACGGTAGATACGGTGGCAGACACCGTTCTGCAAGTGCACGTAGAAGGAAATTTTGACTCCCCGCTTGCCTTAACTAATCTATCCCACTCCTATCTCTTCGATGCCGACAGCTTCAGCCTTACACACGAGGATACTCCCAAGGGAAAGAGGTTCCACTTGTACAAGTGCTACGCTAAAAGCTCAGACTCGCTAGTCATGATAGAAAATCCCGACTCGAATACCTCTATCACCATGGAGTTGACTGTTACTGTGATTGAATCAGACTTTGAAGATTTCGATCCTGACGCCTACACCTGGCACGAGGAGCTGATATTGCCAGGTGAGATTATTGAACACAACGCCGACGAGCGGAAGGGCGATATCTTGATCTGGGAGCGCCGCACCTGGGACGTGTTCGAGAAGGGATTAATTATGGAAGCTAGCTGGGAAGTAACTCCTTAAATAGAACCGGCTACCAGCTTTCCCCGGCGTATTACTGCACTGGGTCGGAACTGAAGGGTCTGGAAGGGATCGGAGTCAAAGACTAAAAGGTCCGCTTGCAATCCTTCACGGATGGAGCCGATGCGATCCTCAAGATGCAGGGCGTAGGCTCCTTGGTAGGTGTAGGCGGCTAAGGCTTCCTGGACGCTGATGCGCTCCTCGGTGATCGGGTGATTTAAGAAAGCCTTAATCCCCTCTCTAGGGTCTGGATTGGTGATGGGAGCATCAGAGCCTGCGGCAATTCGGATTCCTGCATCTAAGATAGAACGGTAAGGATTGGTCCATCGCAGGCGATCACCCAATCGCCCCGCATACATACCACCCTCCTGTCCCCACGCAATCTCAAACATAGACTGTACACCGAGAATCAGATTGAGTTTTGCCGCACGCTCGATGAGGTCGGGAGCAAGCAGCTCTGCATGCTCTATACGGTGTCTGCGGGAATTGGCAGGATCAATGGTCTTTTCGTAAGCCGTTAGAAGCTGTTCGATCGCTTCATCTCCTATGGCATGGAAGGTCATCTGTAGCCCGGCATCCTCAGCACACTCAACAAGTGTATCAAGCTCTTTCTGGGAGAAGTAAAGGATGCCGTGGTTTCCGGGTGCGTCGGTGTATGGCTTGCGAAGTGCGGCGGTGCGGGAACCGAACGAGCCGTCTATAAGGATGCATCCGCCCAACCTGGTGAGTTCAAGATCGCAAATAGCCTCTACGTCACGGTTCTGCGGGAACAGTGCCGCTTCTATACCAAGCCTCTCCCCTATCGATCTTATAACCTCAACGTCCCCAAGGCTCGCTTCATCACCGATCATGACCGCAGCAGCGGTGACTCCTTTCCCCAGGAGATCCGCTCCTGCCTTGATGAAAGCCTCGATCCTGACATCACGCGGAATACGCTCCTGCATGCGCTCCACGGCAAGCTCGTTGAACCGACCAGCCAGCGGGGTATCCGCTTCGGCGATCGGCTGATCGTAAAGAAGCCAGCGCCTTGCTTTGGTATTTAGATAGACCGAGTGGCCGTCCTCCCGTCGAACCACTATCGGAAGGTCATCCGCTATACTGTCAAGGTCAGACGTAAGCGGCTCCCAGTCTGCCTCCGTGAGCCTTTCGGAAGCAAGGTTGAAGGCATAAAGAAAACCGAGCTTACGAGCTTCAGGCAGCTGGGAAGAAAGCAAATCCATTATCTCCTTTCTGCTTCGCGCCTCGCGCAGATCAAGGAAAATTAGGGAGTACCCGTATTCGAGGAGGTGGATGTGGGAATCGATATATCCCGGCAGGATCGCCTTGTTTTCGTAGGCATGTGCCGAGCCGGACTCAACCCTACCGATCTTCGCGATCCTGGCACCCTCTATCAGCAAGTCCGCCCGGATCGATTCCTGGGGCGGCGAGTGCAAAAGCGCGTTCTTGAATATAATCACTCGGTCTCCATGGGTCTGACCGGTTCTGTGTAGAAAGTCTGCGGAGAGATACCAAACCCGAGCTTGCCAGCAACCAACTTCTCTATCTGAACGTTGAAGGTTCGGCCTACCATGCAAGCAGAATGCTTCGTACGATCTCGTCGGCCGCCCGTTCGAGCAGTTTGCGGATACCCTCCTCCTCGTCCATCGAAGCGTCAAGAACCTCTGAGGTGGTTTTTCTTTCATCCCAAAGCACGGTATTCTTTATCTGATCCCTGCACTCGCCTTCAAAGCGCAGTTCGTATCTCCACTGGGATACGTTACGTGAAGCATCGTACACCGCGGCCGTACGCTTGTAGCTCGTTATGGTGACGGTAAGTGAAAGATCGGCAGATGGATCGGATGAGACGCGCAGACGTCCGTTCCGGGTGAAAGCCAGAACAAGCCCGTCCCTCAGGTTCTCGGCAAGAAGCGGGCGCAGGGTACGGTTCTCAACCGGCTGGACGTAGATGGTCCTCATGTATGCGGGGAGCATGGCGCGGGTGGTGTAGCCGCAGCAACCGATAAGAATTAACGAGGCGATGATCCATATCCTTCGCATAACGAATTATCCAATCAACTGATGCAAAGTCAAGCTAAAAACAGTTTAAAGCGGGTAGTCGAACACGTAAACCTTCTTGATGAACTCGTGAGGTGAAAGGCCTATCCTTCTTATAATCTCGCGCTTACGTCTGCCAGCGGCGAAAGCCACAATCCTCGCGCCCTCAGGTATACAAACCAGCTTAAGCTGAACCAGCTTAATTAATATCTCGAGAGAACGTTCATCGCCCTCAAGAAACGCAATCTCTCGACTTTCGGGCGTATAACGGTTCCTTAAAAGAACCAGCACCCCACCCACTCCAGGTGTCACATAAACCAATCCTTCTTTAAGGAGGGAACGGAAGAGCCCTTCTGTAAAATTATAGAACTTCCAGGTATGAGGCAAGAGACCCCTTGAGGCGACAAATTCCTCGCTGGATCGGATCATTTCCCAAACCCTCTCGTTAACATCTGCACCTGCCAGGAACTCGCTTTCCTTCAATTCCACCTCCTGGATCTCGGCTAAAGGCTTCTTCTGCTCGAAGAGATCGAACGCAACGTACTCGATGAATCCGAGGTGACGGATTATCGCAAGACTTGCGGTGTTGATGTCCGCGGTGGATAGGCGGATGCTCTTCGGATTCGTGGCGATCGCCAACTCGAGCTGACGCTCGGCGATCTTGAGTCCAAGTCCTTTCTTTCGATGTTCCTCGGCCACCCTGATCGCTTCGAGCCAGAGTTCTGCAGGTGAGAACTCGGTGGTTTTGGTGATCCCGACGATCTCGCCTCCAACCTCCGCAACATAAAGACCTCCTTCCCTGATCCAGTCCTCAAGGAAGAGCGGAACGTAGTCCCATCCCTCCCAGGTTGCAGACGCTATCTTTAGAATCCCCTCCCGATCCTTCAAGGTTGCCTCTCTGATCCTCACGATACTACCCCCCTCTTCCAGCGTCCCGATGCGAAGAAGCCGCCGTTAACCGCGGTCTCAACCACGACCGATGCACCTATGGCCAGCCAGACGCCGGTGGTATCCATCCCAACGATTCGACTCAACAGGTAAGCCAACGGCAGCTTGACTATCCAGTTCGCCGCCACCGCGGCAAGAGCAGGACCAAGGGTTCGTCCTGCTCCGTACTGGGCACCGGCCCAGACCATCGAAAACGGAAGCAGAAGCAGGAACGGAGCTAATATCTGAAGATAATCGGAGCCGATCCTTATCACCTCATCCTGGCCCGGGGCAAAGACGCCGACGAGCCAACCGGCGGCGAGGAAAAGAAGTGTCGAGAGAATGACTTGCAGCAGGAACCCGGATAGACCGCTCAGACGAACGATGCGCGACGCCGCAAGAGATTTCCTGGCACCTAGATACTGACCTACGAGGGACTGGGTGGCAACCGTAAGGCCTGTAATGAATATGAAGGGAATACCGATGATCCGTAACCCCACCGTGAATGCGGCCTGAGCGACAACACCGGAAAGACCAACGATGTAGAACATCACCATGCCGGTCAAAGGCCTGGTTATACCCTGGATCATGGCAAAGAAGCCGATTTTTAAGAAACGGACGAGAATCGCTAGCCGTGGTGGAACCACTCCCAACAAGTTTCTTCTGTTTAGGATTACCAGTGCTACGATCACGTTGAATAAGGTTGCGATAGCGGTGGCGATACCGGCACCCAGCACCCCCAAGCGGGGAAATCCCATCCAGCCGAAGATCAGAAGAGGATCGAGCACCAGGTTAATAACGTTGGAGCCTGCGGAGACGAAAAGCGGAGTAAGGGTATCGCCCGTCGCCTGCATCGCCGTAAAAGAGCAGGCGGAAAGATAGACGAACGGCAGGATAACAAAAAGGACCATAAGGTAGGGAGCGCCCACCTGCATCACCTCTGGATTGGCCCCGAAAAGCCCCATGATTGGCCTGCTTAATGGAACCCCCACCAGTGCCAGAACGACACCAAGAGAGACAGTCAGAAGCAAGCCGTAGAACAGCGCAGCCTGAGCCTGTGGCCGGTCGTTGGCTCCTGCAAAACGGGCCACGAAAGCCATGGTAGGGGCATTTACGAGCTGAGATAACGCAACGAGAACCCCGAATACCGATCCTGCTACCCCCACAGCGGCAAGGGCCAAAGCACCCAACCGACCGATCCAGAATGCGTCCACTATGGTCATCAGCTGGGTAAGAAGCGTGGACAGGGCAACCGGCCATGCCACAAAGATAATCGTACCTAGCCCTGCATCCTTCAAGTTGACGACACTTAACGGCTTATCTCGTGACCGTAAAGGAGACATCATGGATCCTTGCGGTCAGCGAAACAGAAATTACTTAAAATCCAGGCCCTGCTGCTACTGGGCCTCCCCGTGGAGCTTACCAGGCCCTGGCGGTAATTCAGGCTGTGTTTCCTCCTCTTGAATCTGCTCTTCGGGCGGCCCCTCTTCCGACTCGGGTGGCTCTTCAATGACTTCTTCGGTGGCTTCCTCCACGGGTTCAGGGTTGTAGATAGCGTTGACCTCACGCCAGAGTTTGAGCGCTTCGTCTTCCTTTACCCTTGCAAAACGCAGGTAGTTGATCTCGCGCATACGCATCTCGGGAGTCCAGTCATACTGACTTTTCAAGTCTGCGGCCCAAACAATAGGCGGTTCTTCTTCAGATGCAAACGCTAGATTCAGGTACTCTGCCTCTGTAGCATAAAGGTTTGCTATAGTCAAAAGCTTATCCTGAATATCCGGAAACTGGGGCGCTATCCGCTTAAGATATGCAGCGGCAAAACAGCGATCCTCGGCAAGCTGCTTGTACATCCAGGCGTTGGCGTCGACGATGCGATTGAAGTCCTCTGCTCTGAGGTTATGGAACGCACCCGTTTCAATGGCCTGAATCCAGTTCTTCATAACCTCGAGGCCGCAGTAGTAGTCCCCGATGCGTTCGGTTTCAAGAACTTCCTGAGCTATCGCGAAGGAACGGATAACTGCTTCCCTGAGAGTCGGTGGAACGTTACGTCCCTCGATAAGATAAACCTTTTTGGGAAAAGCCTCGGCCAACGTGTAGCCTGTACGTTTACTCTCGTAGACCCGGACGATAAACTCCCGTCCGGACTTCTGGTACCCGGTTATTATACCCCAGTCCGGGAACTCGATCAACCGGAAGGCAATAACAGGACTGCCGGCGTCAATCGTCTGGATTATAGCATCACGCACGGCCTCAACGTTGCGCATGTTTTCTTCCAACTGGAGGTATCGGTATTCGTAACCCAAGGCATCCACAGCCGCAAGATCACAGCGGTATCCTTCGGAAGCAAGGATTGCCGACATATCCCAATTTTGGTGCATCTGAACGCGGAAAGCTGCCCCGGAAAGTCCCATGAGCATAGTATAGTCAAGCGTATCCCTGAGGTGGTTCGCAGTCCGGCTAAGTGAAAGAATGAATGAGTTATTCATTCCTTCTTTCTCATCCAATGGCCCTATTCCCTGCAGCACAACCGCATCCGATGTGTACTCAAGCTCGGGCAGTCGTTGTTCAAGGTAGAGTCCCAGTTGACCCGCAGGAAAGATAAAGCTCAAGGTTTTCTCGCCGCGGTCAAAGATAACCTCGACCGAATCCACGGCCAGTTCCTTTACAGCCTCCAGCTCTTCTATGGACTGGACCCAGTTCCCGCCATAGGAACGTAAGAGATCACCCTCCTTGACTCCCACCTGATCGGCCATACTGCCTGGAACGATTCCAACCACCAAGAGGAATGGTTCATCAGAGGTTCGTTCGTTCGAACGTTCGCCTCGCTTAGCGGCGTAACCCGCAGTGAACAACCCTGTAATAAGTAGAAGTGGCAGGAGTTTCCACGCAAACTTCATGATGCCTCCTTAAAATTGCTTCTCGTTACCGTCACAACGACGGTATCTTCGACCTCTGCTTCAAAAACTCAATAACCTGCATTCCACACTTAAAAGTTTACACGAAAATACGCATCTTGCAAGTCCCCAAAAGGTAATCATTTCTTGGCGTTTGTCAAGCCCATAGGGGTTCGTTCGCCCACCTTGACAATCCGAGCCCTATGGATAGAATTGGCCGTGCGGCGCTATCGTCTAGTTTGGCCCAGGACACCTGGTTCTCAGCCAGGAGACTGGGGTTCGAATCCCCATAGCGCTATTAACCATTTTTTCACCCCAAAGGGATGCTACGCCTCCCTTTGGGGACCCCGACTTAATACCCCAACCGTTTGCTTCGCAACCTCGTGGAAATCCCAGGTTTAACTCCTCTCGATTCCCTAAATCACCAAGTGATTATAAAAAGGTATCATTAAAAGATCCCACGTGAGTTATCGGGGTAAAAACTACCCTCGACAAGATTCTTATCTCCGGAACGCAGTTATCGTTATGGTCAAACTGTACAGGAAAACGCGACGGTGATCTCAACCTCTTCCTGGTAAGCGACGGTCGTCTGCGCTACCAGTGCAATGCAAGCAACGAAGGGATCAGCGAGAAGAGATCTGCCCGACCATCCGGTATCACTATTATCCATATCGGACGAGAGGCGAAGATATCATTAACCCTAGAAACTGTACGTGAGGTTAATTTTGCCCTCTACAACGCGGTCGGGCAACGGGTCATGGCCGCCGCCAAGAAACCCCAGGATGCAAAGGTCAGCTTCCATATCTCTCAATCACCCGGTGTCTACTTCTATCGCATAAAGGCAGCCAAACAAAACCTCAAGGGCAAAGTCGTTCTGTATTAACTTTTAAGACACGATCAAAACACAACTTTAAGGCGAGTCCAGCCCCCATTGTCTTTTGTCAAGTGACGTACATACACCAACTTAAACACGCCCTCTTAACTAAAGCCCCGCAAACCAAACAGGCGTTTAGTTTATTGAATTAACTGTTCAGGGGCTTGACAACTTCTCAATTGAGACTATAATAGAGTAACGTAATTGGAAAACTGACCAGTCAGTCATTGCGAAAAGGAGACTATGTTTAACCTTCTATTAGCTTCCTTGCTCTTCTGCGTCGGATTCGAGGCGGGTGGGGGAGCAACTTACGAAAAGGCCTTCGGTGAGGACCTCCAGGATTTTGAGCCCACCCTTTCATGGGGAGCGGAGGCGGGCGTACGCAACGTGCTGCCTGGAATCGGCTTCGATCTGGGGATGCGCCGCTTCGGGGTCGAAAAAGAGAGCAGGGAAAACTCTCTGGAACAACTCCTGCGCTGGGAAGGTTATTTCTTCGATGCAACCGCGGTGTTTGAGAGCTGGCCTTACCTGAAAGGCCCTCTGGGAGTCCGCTTCCGTGTGGGAGGGGTTACGTCCCCTGGAGGATGCTTGCCGCGGGTGAGGTTATCCCGGTGATCTGCGAAGATACCCTCGCAGATACTTTATATATGGAAGCAAACGACTGGGGGGTAATACTGGGAGGTTCTGTGATGTTTCAACCCATATCGTTTCTGATCATAGACGCGGGCGTTAACCATCATCACATCTTCTCCATGAATACCGAAGATTATGGAGAAAACGACTCCGACGAGCGTTTTCTGGAGGTTTATCTTGGCGCACGTTTCAGATTCTGATAGGATCGAGTGCGTCCTTGGAGTATCGGCTTGAGTGTGCTATTGTTAACACTGCTTGCTGCTCCGGATACACTGCATTTGACGTTTCAAGAAGCACTGCAGCGAGCTTACGCCCAGGCTCCGGAAATCCGATTGGCCGACGTGGAGATAGAACAAAAGGGACTCAAGCAGCTCCAGGCCCTCTCCGAATTCTTCCCTAAGCTTACAGGCCAGGCTCAGCTAATGCGCCTTGATGAAGCGCCTTCCTTTAGCTTTGAGCCGGTTCCCGGCTATCCCATAGAAATGACCCTGGGCGATGAACGTATAGAGATAATCCAGGGAGGGGTTCAACTTCCTTTATGGACGTTCGGACGACGTTTAGAGGGTTACGCGCTTGCCGGAGAGGCGATCCAGCTGGCCCGGCTCGACTCACTCGAGGTTCAAAGGAATTTGAGGCTCAACGTCGCCGAGCTTTACACCAACGTAATCACCCTTGCCGATGCCGAGCGTCTCACCCAGGCTGCCTTCCAGAATGCCTCAAGGCATCGCCGTAAGATTGAGGATAAGTATAACGAGGGACTTGTCTCGCACTACGATTTGCTTCAGGCAAAAACCAAGGAGGCCGAACTCCTGCCTGAGCTTATCGATGTGCAGAAGCAACAGGCAACCCTTCTTGCCCGATTGGGGATACTACTGAATCTGGGAACAGATACCTTGCTGGTACTTGAACCGAACTGGAATTTGCCGGATACGGTACAACCATTCTTCTCTCTCGATGAAATCCTGGTAAGGAGACCGGCTTGGCGACAGATTGAGTTGGGTCAAGAGATGATTGAGCGTCAAATAAAGATAAAACAGCGCGAGGCGTTGCCGGTTTTGGTTGCGGGTGCAAATTACTCTATGCAGCGTTCTCCTTTAACCAACGGCGAATGGGACGGGAGCTGGTCATACTCCCTTATGGCTCAGGTACCCATATCTTCAGGCTTTGCGAACTACGCCGAGGTAAAAAGACTCCAAAAGGAGAAGGAGAGGCTTTCCATACAGGCCGATGCCCTCAGGACCCAGATACGCTTTGAGATTGAGGAAGCAAGGGCGGAGTTGGAAACCGCCCATGCGCGCCTGGGGGCCGCAAACCATAAGGAAAAGGAAGCCGAGGAGCTTTTGTCTATAGTTAGTAAGCGCAATAAGGAGGGGCTAGCCTCGGATATAGACCTTCTGGATGCCGAGCTCGGGCTGCGTAAGGCACGTACCGATAAGGTCACGACCGAACGTGATGTATTGATCGCACACGAAAAATGGCTAAACGTAACCGGAGGTGAGCAATGAAGAAATGGATAATCACCGCAGTCGCAGTTATAGCTGTGGGGGCAGCAATCGTGATCTTTCTGCCCAAACGGGGGGAGGTGATCGAGGTTACACCGCCCCTGGTGGAGGTGGCTCTAGTTCAGACCCACACCGTGTCACGCAGCATCGATTTGATAGGCTACGTAGCACCCATGCGACAGACCGCGGCAGTATCCCGAGCCTACGGCAAGGTAACCGGGATAAAGGTTGCCGAGGGCTCAAGGGTGTACAAAGATCAGGTACTTTTGACCCTGCAGCCGGAAGAGGTAGGACTTACCTTCAAGCCCCAGCCTATCAAGGCTCCCATATCAGGGGTAGTTGCGGAGGTAATGGTAAAGGAGGGTGAACCGGTGGCTCCAGCCACGCCGGTAGTAACGATAATCGACCCCTCTCAAATAGAGGTAAAGATAGCAGTCGCAGGCGAGTACTACAACGACGTCGAGGCTACAGATAAGGTTTTCTTGATGGTGAACTCCGATACCGTCCCGGCAAGGATCCGCTCCAAGGCTCCGGTCGTAAGCCCCACGACTCGAACGTTTGCAATTACCCTCACCCCAACCACATCATCACCCCATCTGGTTTCCGGGCTTTCGGTTACCGTAAGACTCATCCTTGAGGAAAAAGACGATGTCCTTGCGGTTCCCAACATGGCCTTGCAGGATTCAAAGCTTCTTCTGGTCAACAGGGATACGGCAGAACAAAGAAAGGTGCTGCTTGGCCTTAAAGGCGTAGAGTTCACGGAAATACTGGATGGTGTAGAGGAGGGAGAACTGATTGTGACCTTCGGAGGTCAGAATCTCGTAACCGGACAGCAGGTGAGGACGGCCATAAGATGAGTCTTTCGGGCTTTTCAATCAAACGCCCCTACGTGGTGTTCGCTCTTCTTGTTGGAATTATGCTATTCGGCTTCATCTCCCTTCCTCGCCTGCCTGTCGATCTGCTCCCCGACGTCTCCCTGCCCACCATGGTGGTCATGATCCCCTATCCCGGTGCAGGGCCAGAGGAGGTAGAGAAAAGCGTGCTTGACCCGGTGGAAAGCTGGATAGGCACCCTGTCCGGGCTGGACGAGATTACCTCCGATGCCAGCGATAACCTCGCCTTGATTCAGCTCACCTTCAAGTGGGGGGAGGATCTGGACGCTGTTTCCCCCGAGGTACGCGACCGATTGGACATGGCGCTTTCTGAGGTCCCCGATGACGTCGGGGACCCATACATCATCAAGCTGGACGCCTCGCTTCTTCCCCAGATGATGATCGGGGTTTCGGCAGGCAGAGACGCCATCCAGAACCGCGAGGTGGCGGTTGAGATCTCAAAACGCTTGCAGCGCGTGCGCAACGTGGCCGCCGCAGACGTGGTAGGGGGAGAGAAGCGCCAGGTCCTCGTGTCACTTGACAGGCGAAAGCTCACCACCTACGGCATACATCCGTCTCAGATCGAAGGAATACTGGCGGCCCATAATCTTAACTACCCTCTGGGCAGCATCTCCGAGCAGGGCCGCGAACTTGACCTGCGCCTGGTCGCGGAGTACGGAAGTCTGGATGAGATAGAACACACAATCGTGGGGCAAAAAGGCGATACTCCGGTATACCTCGCTGAGGTGGCAACCGTCCGATGGTCGAAAACTGAACCGACCTCGGCGTTCAACGTTGACGGTGAGCCCGGGGTGTCCATAATGATACAGAAGACCTCAGGGGCAAACACCATCAACCTCTCCAAGGCGCTGACCAGGGAGGTAGAATCAATAAGAAAAGATCTCCCCCAGGGTATGGAAGTAACCATCCTTTACGACTCGGCCCGGTTTGTAAAATCATCACTCTCGAGCACATTCTGGAACCTGTTGGCCGGCGCGGTATTGGCGGCCTTGGTACTCTTTTTGTTTCTGGGACGCTTCAGGCGGACCGCATTCGTGGGAGCGGCCATCCCCTTATCGGTATTCGTCTCCATCATCGGCATAGATCTTGCCGGGTTCAAAATCGATATCCTCTCCCTTGCCGGCCTCACTGTGGCCATAGGTATGGTGGTGGATGCATCCATCGTGGTATTCGAAGCCATCCACCGACATAATACCCTTGGCCTGTCACCTGCCGAGGCTGCCGAAAAAGGAGCAAAGGAAGTGGGAGGTGCCATCTTCGCCTCAACTTTGACCACTGTCGCCGTCTTCGTGCCACTCTTATTTTTAAAAGGATTCGTCAGTATACTGTTTACCGAGTTCTCATGGGTGATGATACTTACACTGTCTGCTTCCCTGCTGGTGGCTTTAACCTTCATCCCCATGGCCGCATCCAGATTCATGAAGGCTGAAGCGAAGCAAACCAGGCTGAGCAAGTCATTTGATCGCGGCTATAAAAAGTTGGAAAACCTATACGAACGGTTCCTTTCGTGGTCACTGCGGCATCGCGCCTACTCTATCTTCCTCGGATTTGCCCTCTTCGCGCTTGCTGTTACCGCACTGTTCTTCCACCAAAAAGACTTCTTCCCCAAAATGGACCGCGGCGAGTTAACGGTGGATATAAAGGCCCCGGCAGGAACATCGCTTGAGGAGATGCAACGACGGGTGGGTGAACTGGAAGGCTTGATCCTGGACAGTGTGCCTGAACTCGAGATCATGCAGACCTCGATAGGCGCAGGCGAGGGTTTGATCTCAAATGTGCGCGGCGTCTCCGGAACCAACGCCCAGATAATGCTGCATTTAGTAAAACGCACACAGCGCAAACGCAGCTCGAAGGACGTAGAGGAATGGCTGCGTGAGAAGGCCAAGGGCCTACCAGGGCTGGAGATAACCCCTGTCGCCCAGAGTCTGGGTAGTATCGCTTTCGGGGCTGAAGACCTGGCTCTTGGAGGCTCAACCCCTATTGTGATCGAGATAGAGGGGCATGATCTTAAGGCTGCCGACAGCGTCGGCCTGCTGCTTGCCGATTCACTCAAGCAGATTCCCGGCATCGTGGATGTCCGCACCAGCGCCGAGGATCGCCGACCCGGAATAGTGCTTAAGATTCGCCGCGATCTTGCGTCGCGCTTCGGGATAACCCCATATGAGTTGGGGAAAATTTTAAGGACAGAACTCGCCGGTGCCACGGTCACCGCCTATCGTTTGGGAGGCGATGAGTTCGACGTTCGCCTCAGGCTGGCAGCCCAGGACCGCTCGACCATATCCAAGATAGAAGCCCTCGAGATAACCGCCCCTGCAGGTCTGGTGCCCTTAAGCAATATGGTGACTATTGAACGTTCCGCCGCCCCCAGCGCCATACACCACAAGGGAACCCACCGCATTCGCACCGTTGGGGCCAATCTCAAGGGCCGCGACCTGGGCTCCGCCTCTGAGGACGTGCGCGCGCTCCTGAAACGAATAGAATCACCCCCAGGCCTTAAGATTCGTCTGACCGGCGGCTTCTCTCAGATGAGCGAATCCTTCAAAGACTTCTGGTGGGTTATACTGATGGCGGCGATACTGGTCTATCTTATCATGATGGCACAGTTCGGCTCGTTCCGGTTCCCGTTCATCATCATGTTCACCCTTCCCCTGGCTCTCATCGGCGGGATAGTGATGCTCATCTTAACAGGCACCAGCCTCAACACCTTCAGCCTGCTGGGGTTCATCGTTTTAATAGGCGTGGTGGTCAACAACGGCATCGTTTTTATTGACTACACCAACCGACTCAGGCGCGATCATGGAATGGGACTTGAGGAAGCGCTCAAGCAGGCAGGAAAGGTAAGGATGCGCCCAATCCTTATGACCGCAGCCACCACCATCTTCGGCCTCCTGCCCATGGCTATAGGGATAGGCGAGGGCACAGAGCTAACGACCCCCATTGCCCGGCCGGTGCTCGGAGGACTCCTGGTATCCACACTCCTTACCCTTATCTTTATACCCGTACTCTATCACCTGTTTGAAAAGGGAAGAGAACAGGGGAAGAAGAAAGAAAATAAGAAAGCAACCTCCTCTCAGGAATAACAAACTGGGGCAACCAGTGACAGCGGTCACCTAGCTGCCCTCTAGAATTATACGGAGAAGATCACGCGGGATCTACTTAATCACTACAACCCGATGGGCCTTGGACGTAAGTTCCACTACATCAAGGAAGTACACTCCTCCTGGCAAGTGTCCTAAATCGAGAGAACCTCGTGGCGGAATGGCTTTCCAACATTCAACGCGGCGACCCGAAACATCGTAAAGGATAATATCGATCAGCTGATCGACACCACAGGCATACTCGACCCTGCCTCGAGAGATGCTTGAACAGACAAAAGACAACGGCGGATAGAATTCATCCTCAGCGATGCCGCTATACTCGACCTCACAGAGAAGGTTGCCGTGCGGATCGAAGATAACCTCATCAGGGACGCCGCCCATTGCAACTTCAAAACTTTGATCTTCGAGACTGTCAATGAACGAAACGAAGCTGGTATCTGCACCTTCAACCAACCCGAACTTAACAGGCATTCGGAAAATGGGTACATCGGGCGGCCATTCCTGCATTTGACGAAGCCTGAGGATTGCTCGCACCGAATCGCCCACTGGCTCAACACCCCAGCTCACCAGATATTCAGGATGGCCAGGAGCCCTGAGCCACTGGTTAAAGAACCAGGAGTAGTCTTGCCCTGTGACCTCGTCAACCACCGCCTCGAAATCCTCGCTCAATGCGGTGGAATCCTGGTAGCGCTCCCCATAGGTTACAAGGATTGTAAAGAAATCGTCATCCTCCACTATGCGCCGCAGCATATGCAGAACCGACGCGGGCTTCTCGTAGGTCAACGGTGAGTAAATCCTCTCCCATGGAGGATCGAGTATTGGATAACGCCTTGATTGGAAGTCGCCGAGATACACGCCCGCAATCTCCCGCTCATAGTACTCCTGATAGGCGGCGGGACCGTCACGGTGCTCTATCCAGAGAGCCTCGCAGTAGGTGGCAAAACCTTCATTCAGCCACATGTGTTTCAGTCTACGGCAGGTGGTTGCATTCCCCCACCAGGAGTGCGAAAGCTCGTGGCCCACGACAACGTCCCAGTCGCCCCAGTCGATGCCGGTGTTGATGTGGGTGCAGGTCTGGTTCTCCATGGCACCGGGAATGGGCACTGCAACCTGGGCGTACTTCTCGTCAAGGAAGGGATAAGGGTAGAATAATTCGGAGAAGTATTCCACTATCTCCTTCACCCGCATGAGCTTAGGGATAACCTGGGCGGAATCCTTACGAAGCACCCAGTGATAGAGAGGCAGTGGGGTATCATCAATCCAGGCGGTATCTTGAGTAAGGCCGTAGTTCTTCGATGCGGCGAACGCGATGAGGTAGGTGGCAATGGGATGGGACTCCTGCCAGGCAAAAGCCCATTCTTGGCCGGTTCGATCTGCAGAGACAAGCATCCCGTTGGAGATAACCTCGTAGCCCTCAGGCACAGTAACCTGCATCTCCATCGTCGCCTTATCAGCAGGGTTATCCTGGCAGGGGAACCAGTATTTGGCAGCCCAGGGGGCGTTACAGGTATAGGTTACCGCGTCATCGGATTGGCTGGAGTCTATATAAAGTCCCCTGCCGAACCCGCCGGATGCCCTGGTGGGTTTTCCGTGATAGCCTATAGTCAGGGTGATCTCTTCCCCTTGCGAAGCGGTACGATCCAAGGAAACGATGAGGGATGAATCCACTCGATTGTAGGAGCGCGGAGTAGCATCCTCATCTATCCCGGCGATCTCCATACCGACGAAATGAAGTATCAAAGAATCGGCGGGCTCAAGTATATTGAGGGTGATTTCTGCATTGGCCGACAGGGTCTCTGCAGGTATATCCACGTCGAGGGCGAGCTTGTAGTGCTGGATGTCATAGGCAAGGGTCGTATCTTCTAAAACGAAATCGGCGAAATCCATAGCCGGATGACGCTCCAACCCGCTACGCTCCTCGGGCCACCAGGCAGTGAGGATAAGTAAAAGGTTTACCAATGCTCTCATGGCTTACCTAATCTTGACAGTCTTTACCGACGTATAAGAATCGCTGGCCTGCTCCAGGCAAATGAAATAAACACCGGAGGCAAGATCTGCAAGTGGATAGACCCTGTAGAACTCCTTGGAGCGACCTTCGTAGAACAGTCTGACTCGACGACCAGCGGCATCATAAAGAGCAAGGTTGACAAATTCAGCATCCGGCTGGCTGAAGCGAACGTGCAGGAGATCGATAAATACGCCGTCTGCTTCAAGCGTCAGCGCAGTTGATTTGACTTCGTGCTGAGCTACACCTGTAGGGACATAAGGAACAGAGTCTATGTCGTCGTGATAGGTTGTCTCGCACAGAACCTTGTTGGCAGGATCGAGCTTGAAGTTATCGGGTTCACCCTGAACCTGAACGGTAAAGAGCTGGTAGCCGATGCTGTCTATGAAGGTAAAAAACGTGGTATCATTCCCAGAGTAGATAGCCAGCTCAAGCGGCATGCGGAACGGGAAGTAGTGAACCTTCTGATCCTGTGTCTGGGCGATTGCAAATTCTATCTCGTAGGCTGCGCTAGATTGGTAGGAGGGTGGATGCACCCTCCAGCCTATCTCGTAGTGGGGGTGCCCGGGACCGTAAATCCAGGCGTCAAAGAACCAGTCGAGATCCCGGCCAGCCACATCCTCCATCGCTTCCTGGAAGTCGTCGGTAATCACCGCTTCGTTAGCGTTGCGCCAGCCATATTCTTTCAGCCCGGCAAAGAACGCCGAATCCCCTAAAACCTGCCTCAGCATGTGCATAACGCTTCCACCCTTCTTGTAGGTTGTGGTACCAAAAAGATCGCCCCAAGGCGGGTCATAGATAGGATGGCGCTGACCGTACTCAAGATAGAGATCCATTATCCAACGAGCGTAGGCGTCGTATCCCTCCTGACCATAGGCCTTCTCCCACCACAGCACCTCACAGTAGGTTGCAAATCCCTCGTTGAGC
>DAOVCF010000048.1 GCA_030670165.1 Candidatus Stahliibacteriota bacterium
TAATCGTTCGGGCAGGGATCGAGTTCCTCCCTGTTGACATCCTGGCTCTAAGGGGAGGATACTCAACCCAGGGTTCGGCATGGAAAACAGGGGAAGGTGCTGACATCCTGGCCGGCCTCTCGTTGGGTCTGGGAATACACGATCTGGCAGGGGTATCTGTAGACTATGCGATAACCCCGGGACTTGACATCGGATTGTTCCACCGCATATCTATCTCATACCGGTTCTGATGAAAAAACAGTTCATAGAGAACCTGCATCCCGGCGACGATGTAGACGACGTATTCTACATAGCCGAAAAAGAGACCCGAAAGACACGCGATGGCAAGGATTTCATCATCTTCCAGCTTCGCGACCGGACCGGCATCTTAAAAGCAATCATGTTTGAGCCTACACCTTCAAGCAATCTTCCCAAAGGCGTCTTTGCCTATCTGCGAGGCCGTCTCTCAGAGTACAACGGACGTCTTAACCTGAAGATAGATGGGATTCGGCAGATAAAGGAAGCAGAGGTAGACTACACCGACTTCCTGCCGAAGACCGCGAGGGACGTTGAAGCATGCTACATCAGGCTCCGTGAGACCGCAAATCGGCTGCGTGATCCGCTTTCAGCGCTTCTAACCGCCTTCTACGATAACTCCGCGTTCGAGCGGCAGTTCAAACTCGCACCGGCAGGGGTGCGCGCTCACCACGCCTATCTAGGTGGGTTGTGCGTCCATACGTACGACATGCTTACCGCAGCCGAAGCGCTCTGCAAACTAAACGCGGATCTGGACAAGGATCTGCTTCTCGCAGGGGTGCTCCTGCACGACATAGGCAAGATACGCGAGTACGAATATACCCGCACAATAGACAACACCGACGAGGGCAAACTCCTGGGGCACATCGTGATAGGGACAAGGATGATCGAGCGCGAGATAGAACGCATCCCTCGCTTTCCTGAAAAGCTTGCATGGAAACTCTTACACATGGTTGTCAGTCATCACGGGTTCATGGAGTACGGCTCCCCACGCAGACCTCTGTTCCTGGAAGCGGAAATCCTGCACCAGCTTGACAACCTCGACTCCAAGCGGGCGATGTATGATGAGGTCGCGTCCCGCAGCAACGTGGGCGAGCGGTGGAGCGAGTATCATCCCTACCTGGAACACGACACCTACCTTGAACGCGACGTGTGACCCGTACCCGTAACACCCACACCCATAACACCTGTAATACCCGTACCCGTAACGCCCGTAACGCCCGTAACACCCGTAACACTGAAGCGTTTCTTCCGACGCTACGCAAAACCCGAACCTCAAGGATAATGTATGAACCGGCAACTTGAGAGGTTCCTCACAAGCAAAGGAATCATGCTCTTGGCAGATCAACGGGATAAGCTCAAGCGATACAAGGAGTTGATCCTTGATGCCTCCAAAAACATCAACCTGGTCTCCAAGGGTGATCTGGAACGTCTTGAGGAGCTGCACTTTGCCGACTCGCTTGCCCCGGTAAATATGATTCCTGCAGATTCCAAATTAGCGGACTGGGGCTCGGGCGCAGGCCTGCCAGGCATACCCCTGGCCATAGCAAGGCCTAATATCAAGGTCACGCTTGTGGAATCCAGACAGAAGAAGGCGGCCTTTCTCTTACGGGTGATAAGAGAACTCCAACTAGCCAATCTAGATGTATTCCCTGATCGAGGCGAGAATCTAGAAAAGCGTTTTGATCTTATCACCGTCAGAGCAATAGGAACGATTATTGAGGTCTTACCCGCAGTAGTTGATCATCTTGAAGAGAAGGGTGGGGTTCTCTTCTACAAGGGACCCGGAGGCAGGGTTGAGCTGGATGAGGCGGACTTGCTGATCGAGCGCTACGGGCTAAAGTCGCGGATGGAGAGTCTGGTGCTCCCCTGCGGCGAGGGACGAACCTACATCCTTCTTAAAAGGGGTCCCCAAGCGCTTGCTTCGTAAGCGTTTGGGGGTAAAAAAAAGGAGGCCGGTTTAGCCGGCCCCTTGATATCTTTTGCCCTCTCTAGTCTAGAACGGTAGCGATGTAGGCGGTCACGGTCGACCCGATGGGTACCACGCTGCCAGCCTTGGGTGTTTGATAGTAGAGGGTGCCCTCGTAGTATTCGGTACTTACCCTGTAGACGAACTTCGCCCCCAGGCCTGCCGCCTCTATCTTCTTCTGCGCCGAGCTCTTGCCCATGCGAATTACTTTAGGTACCACGGCTGTCTTAGGTGGTTCCGGACCCATGCTTACCTTTAAATTCACGGTGGTGCCCTTCTGGACCATCATGCCAGTGGAAGGATTCGATGATACCACGAAGTCCTTGGGGACCTCTTCGGAGTATACCTCCTCCTCGTCAACCTCAAGTCCCAGCTTGCTCAGCTTAGCGCGTGCCTCATTCACGGCAACATTCTCAATGGCAGGAACTTCAACCCTGACTAAGCCCTTGGAGATCCACACCTTTACAGAGGAACCCCGTTTGACCTCAGAAAGAGGAAGAGGGTCCTGCTTGGCTATAAGACCTTTATCGATCTCCTCGGACTCAATATTCTCTCCGACGAGGACAAGTAGTCCTCTCTTCTCAAGGGAGATCTTCGCGTTCTCGAGAGTAGAGTTGGTCAGATCGGGGATTTCAACGGTTCGCCTCAGGGCATCGCATCCAGTGACGATCAAACCCACGAACACAATCGCAAGTAGTGCACCAATTGCACTCTTCTTCATAAGGTTCCTCCTTTTGCCTTAACTATCCTATTCGGGATTTTACTCCTTTTCTCCTTGAATGTCAAGTCCTGCGGGTCGTGCACCAAAAGATGATTACTTTGAAGTGCTTCCTTCGTCCTGCCAATGAAAGATTGCAAAGGATAAAAAAAAACAAGGAGCCACTTTCAATCAACTCTAACCAAGTTCTTTTTCCGATCCTTTTTCCGAAGGAAAAGGGAGGATAGATTTCGTGGTGTGTTATACGTATTTAAGCATCTCATCCAGTGCTCTCTTGGCCCTGGAAGCGATCTCCGGCTCAACCTCTATCTGATACTGATTTCTTTGTAACGCTTCCAGGACGTGCTCGAGCCTTATCTTCTTCATATCCTCGCAGACCTTTGGCGCGCCGAGCGAGTAGAACTCTTTGTCCGGGTTCTCCTTCTTGAGACGGTAGATGAGACCTTCTTCGGTTCCCACGATGAAGCGCTTGCGATCGGATTTCTTGGCAAGCTGCACCATCCCGTTGGTTGAAGCCACCTCGTCGGCAAGATCAATGACCTCAGGATCGCATTCAGGATGAACCATGATAAGGGCGTCGGGATAGCGCTCGCGGACGGCCTTTATCTCTTCGACCTTGAAACGCCGGTGCACTGGACAGAAACCTGCCCACGGGATGATCTTCTTTTCCGTAAAGCGCTGGACCCAGGATGCAAGGTTGCAGTCCGGGACGAAGATTATTTCATCCGCGGCGACCCCCTGGACGACCTTAACCGCATTGGCCGAGGTGCAGCACACGTCAACCTCAGCCTTGATGTCGGCATTGGTGTTCACGTAGGCCACCACTTTGGCATCTGGATGCTGGGCCTTGAGTTCGCGCAGACCTTCTACGTCGGCCATATCGGCCATGGGGCAGCCTGCGTCGGCGCGCGGCAGGAGAACCATCTTGTCCGGGGAAAGTATCTTTGCGGTCTCGGCCATGAACTGAACCCCGCAGAATACGATCACAGGTGTCGAGGTCGCGGCCGAGCGCCTGGCCAGGTCGAGCGAATCGCCAAGATAATCGGCAAGGTTTTGAATCTCGGGTATCTGGTAGTTATGAACCAACAAAAGCGCCTGCTTCTCATGAGCCAGCTGTCTGATCTCAAGAGACATCTCCTCAGTGCTTAACTCCTTAATAGCAACAGCATCAACCATAGCATAACTATAACAGTGAGGATGCGAATGTCAACTCGAAGAACAAGTGGCACGTTGACAAAATCCCGATCAGGTGTAGGTTAGTATCCAAGGAGACGGACATGGCAAAAACTTCCGCGCTTGAAAAACACCTGAGAGATCAATACCTGCCCATATTCCAGAAGATGATGGGAATGTCTCTGGGCCGGGCGAAGAGAACCTTCAAGGACCTTTATAAAAAGGTAACCGAAGAAGCAAAGAAGGAAGATACCTTGAACCTGCCGCCTGACCTTGGAGACCGGCTCCTGAAAAGAGAGTCAGAAGATAAAAAGGTCAGGGAGTTATTGGTCAAGAAAAGTGGCGAGGGTGTTCGGGATGAAGACATCCGCTGGTGGTGGAACATGCACGATCTTGAGCGCAGGATGATTTCCAAGGTGGACGAGGTCTTCATCTACGCACTCTTTTTGAAGTTCACCAAGGAGGATGGACTAACTCCCGAAGAGGCGAACAAAAAGGTTTGGGAAATCCGCCCAATGTTCGGCAACCCAACCGATACCAGCTACGCCAAAGGGAAAGACAGGCCTCTGCCTGACGAACTCAGACAAAGGGTCAACGCCTACATGACCAAACGAGCGCGGAAAGACCCTGAAGGGCTGAAGCGGGAGGTGGAGAAATGCTCATCATTCAACGCGTTTATAAGGAAAGAGATCCAGGCGGGTAGGCTTTAAACCAGCACCATTTGTCATCGTGCTCCTTTTGCCCTCCGGGCAAAAGATCGCAAAAGATAATGTGGCTCAGCCTGGAGAGGCTGAGCAGATATTAAAGAACAGGCTTCCAGCCGCTCGCAATGACGGGGTGTTTCCCCGCTCTTGACGGGACAGTATGCCCCTCGAGTGCCTGGTGCACTCATAGGGCAGGGGGAGGGTGATTAAATCACCCCAAACGGCTGCGTTGCATCCGTTCGGGGACCCCCAAAGAGTATTTGTCACGGGTTAGAAGTCCTGCGTAGCTTTCATTGCTTGCGATCTTTTGTGTTGCACACAAAAGGAGCATTTAAATCACCCCACCTTACGCGAAGCGGCGTCCACGTCAATCATCCACCAGACGGTGGCACTTCGCCGGACTGTACTTCTTCACGGAATCTCCTGGTCGGGGTCCCCACAAAGTTAGTATCTAACTTTGTGGGGTGAGGGGTTGACGAGGTATCATAAATCGCCTATAATTATACGCTGCGTGGATTAACAGTCCGTCGACAGTAAAGATTAACAAAAGGAGGAACTACTTGACTTGAAGTTTGTCGTAGCCATTGACGGAACCGCCTCTTCGGGCAAAAGTACAACCGCAAGACTTCTCGCAGAAAAGCTGGGAGTTACCTATCTGGATACCGGCGCAATGTATCGTGCGGTTACCTATTTATTATTACAAGAAGACGGCCTGGAGTCCTCGGACGGACTTCTTCAAAAGATCCTCCTTAACTCTCCGCTTGAGTTCAAGATACTCAATCGGAAACTTTACGTCTACCTTGACGGCAAGCTTCTTGAAAACGAACTTCGCAGCACCGAGGTAGACCGCTGGGTCTCTCCTGTTGCCGAACACCTGTCAGTTCGAGCGTTCCTTGTGGCCAAACAGCGCGAGATAGGCAAGGGCCGCAAGATAGTCTGTGAGGGTCGGGACATCGGTTCGGTGGTCTTCCCTGACGCAGCACTCAAGGTCTTCATGACCTGCGAGTTGGAAGAACGTACCCGAAGACGCAAGAAGGAGCTTACAGAGAAGGGCATTGAACGGGGATTCGAAGAGGTGAAACTCAACTTGCAAAAAAGAGACGAGATAGATTCCACCCGCAAGCTCAGCCCCCTTACCCGAACCACGGACGCGTTCTACGTCGATACCACCCATCTTACCATAGAGGAACAGGTGGCACTGATAGAGGCCGAGGTTCGTAAAAGGATGGAGGGGAAGTGAAATCAAGCTGGGGCTTGACCTGGATTATCACCTATCCCATATTCCGCTGGCTCTTCGGCATCCGCGTGCACGACCGCAGGCTTATCCCAAAGAAGAAAGCGGTGCTCATTGCCGCTAATCACATGAGCTTTGCAGATCCGCCTTTGATGGGTCATGCGGTCAAGCGCGAGTGTTTCTTTCCGGCAAAGGAAGAACTTTTTGCCCAGTCGCGCTTCTTCCAATGGCTCATCGCCTGCTTCAACGCTATCCCTATCAAACGCGGCAAGGCTTTCGACATGCACCTGTTTAGGGAAGCATACAGACTCATCAAGAAAAAACAAGCGATAACCCTTTTCCCTGAAGGAACACGGAGCCTTAAGGGAACGTTCCTGCCTTTCAAGTCGGGCGTCGGTATGCTTGCACTGCGCTACAACATCCCGGTGGTTCCGGCGTACATAAAGAACACCCATCGTCCCTGGCAGGAGTGGTTAACCAGACGTTCAAGGGTGGAGGTTTTCTTTGCAGAGCCTATCTACCCTGAGTGCCCATCCAAGGATAAGGAAGCTTACGAGAAGTTTACCCTTCGCATCGAACGCGAGGTGCATCGCCTGGCGGCAATCGCTCACGGCAGGGTGAACTCGAAGAGAATCGGTGAAGCAGCAAGCAAAGCTTCACATAAACCTGTAAACCCTGAAAACCAAACCCTTTCTGCGCGCAGAAAGGCAGATTGGGATATCCAGGTAAATCTCTAGACTAGGAGGAAAAACCTGATGTCAAAAAACGTAGTCAAAGATCCAACAAGCGAAGAACTCGAAAAACTAATCTCCGAGTCGCTATCGAGCTTGCATGCAGGTGAGATAGTCAAAGGGAAGATAGTCCGGGTCGAGGGCAACTCGGTGCTCATTGATCTGGGTTGGAAGTCTGAAGGGGTGCTTTCCATCACCGAGTTTAACGAACCTGAGGCGATCAAGGTAGACGACGAGGTGATGGTATTCGTAGAGTCGCTAGAGAACCGCGAAGGGCTTCCGGTGATCTCCAAGAAGAAGGCCGACTTCCAGATGGCCTGGGATACCATAAAGCGCAAACTGGAGGCGGAGGAATCCTGTCCTGCCCTGGTGCGCAAGAAGGTTAAGGGCGGTCTGCAGGTGGAGGTTTTCGGACTCGACGCGTTCCTGCCCGGCTCCCAGGTTGACGTTCGCTCGGTAACCGACTTCGACGCCTACATCGGCAAGGAAATCGAGGTCAAAATAATCAAGGTAAACTGGAACAAGCGCAACATCGTTGTTTCGCGCCGGATGCTTTTAGAAGAAGAACTGGCCAGACTCCACAAAGAGGCACTTGACAGGCTTAACGTAGACGAGGTGGTCGAAGGGATGGTGAAGAACATCGTGGACTTCGGCGCCTTCATCGATCTGGGCGGCCTTGATGCCCTTCTGCACATCTCAGACATCAGCTGGAATAAGATCGTGCATCCTGCCGAGGTACTAAAGGTCGGAGAGAAGATCAAGGTGAAAGTTCTCACTAAGAACGAGGAGACAGGCCGCGTAACCGTAGGTCTAAAGCAGCTTACCCCGCATCCATGGGACAACGTTGACAAGCGCTACTCCATAGGTTCCCGCGTCAAGGGCGTAGTTACGAGCTTCACCGACTACGGTGCCTTCGTTGAGTTAGAAAAAGGCATCGAAGGCCTCATCCACATCAGCGAGATGTCATGGACCCGCACGCTAAGTCACCCGGCTCAGATACTGCAGATGGGTCAGGACGTAGAGGCAATCGTTTTATCAATGGATAAGGATAACAGACGCATCTCTTTAGGGCTCAAACAGACCACGCCCGACCCATGGTCTATGATAGACGAACGCTACCATGTCGGTCAGCGCCTGGAAGGAACCGTAACGTCGCTAAAGAACTTTGGGGCCTTCGTTGAAATCCAGGAAGGGATCGAGGGCCTTGTGCGCAACGTCGATCTTTCATGGACCAAACGCATCAGGCATCCACGTGAGATCCTTAAGAAGGGAGAGCGGGTCGAAACCATCATCCTGGATGTGGACAAGGAGAGCCGCAGGATAACCCTCGGCATCAAGCAGACCCAGGAAGATCCCTTCTACAGCTGGTCAAAGGAACACGAAGAAGGCCAGCACGTGCTTGGCAAGATCATCGACATGCCCTCCTCTGGTGTGGTCATTGCGCTTACCGAGGAAATCGAGGGCTTCGTTCCCCAACAGCAGCTTCGCAAGCGCAAGATAAAGAAGATCAAAGACCACTACAGGCTGGGCGAGGAGCTCCAGCTAATCATACGTCGAATCGACCCAAAGGGCCACAGGGTGATCCTTTCTGAACGCGACTACTACAGGAAGACCGAGGCAAAGGAGCGTCATCACGCCGAATCCATCAAGGCCCCAAAAGGCTTCTCACTTAAGGACCATCTTGCCGATTCCTTAAGCACCCTGGAAGAAGCGGCTGAAAGCACCCAGGCAACAAAGCAAACTACCAAAGCCGCCGAAAAACCCGAGAAGAAAGAGCCGGAAACCAAAGCCAAAGAAGCTGCCAAGGACAAATCAGAGACCCCAACTGCAGAAAAACCGAAGAAAAGGACTACTACTCGCAAAAAGAAGGTCACTACCGAGGCGGAAGCCGACGGTGAGGCGAAAGCCGAACCGAAGAAAACTACCAGGAAGAAAACCGCGAAAAAGGAAGAACCACACGCTGAGGCGAAAGCCGGCGGTGAGGCGAAAGCCGAACCGGACGCCGAAGCCAAGAAGGCTGAGGAAAAACCAAAGAAGCGCACAAGAAAAAAGAAGGAAGAGACAGGGAAAAAGTAAGGAATCATCCTTACTTGCCTGAAGTTATCAGATCCCCGGATTCTGAGGATCAATCATGCCTGGACCTAAGGTATTGGTGGCCTCCACAGGCTGCAAGCTCAATCAGGCCGAGGCCGACCTGTGGAAAGCCTGGTTTGTGCAAAATGGATACGAGCTCGCAGGGGATGCACGGCAAGAGGCCGGTGTCAAGGTTTGTCTCGTGACTACGTGTAGCGTAACAGGACGGGCGGACAGGAGTTCTGTGGCTCTTATCCGCCGGCTCCACCGCAGATACCCGAATGCAGAGATAAAGGTCACAGGCTGCGGCGCAACGCGCATACCCGAACGGATGGCCGCTCTGCCTGGTGTAACCCGGATCATAGGATATGAGGAAAAGGAACGATCTATTGGAGACCTGAGCTATGGAAAAGACGGAATATCAACCGAGTGCATCCATCGCAATCGAGCCTTTCTCCGCGCAGGCGAGGGGTGTAATCGCAGATGCAGCTACTGTGTGGTTTCAAGGATCCGCGGCCCTGTTAAGTCCAAGAGCGCCGATGCGATTTTGGACGAACTTCGTCGCTTAGCTGAGGAGGGTTTCGGCGAGGTGGTTCTGGTGGCACTCAACCTTGGCCTTTGGGGTAAAGAACGAGGCGAAAGCCTAACCTTGCTTCTTAAAAGGATTGAGCAAGAAGAAAGGGGGGTGCCTAGAATCCGCCTGACCTCTTTGGAGCCTGACACGATAACAGACGAGCTTCTGGAGGTGCTGGCTTCAAGCCCACGATTCTGCCCGCATCTGCACATCCCATTGCAGTCAGGCGACGACAGGATACTTGAAGAGATGGACCGTCCCTACCGGACAAAGGGGTTTGCTCGACTGATGGATAAAGTGGAAAGGACGTTCCCTGACGCGTGCATAGGCACCGACATCATAACCTCCACGCCTGGTGAGGATGAGGGAAGTTTCAACCGCACCCTTGAGTTCGTGCGCGCCATGCCTTTTTCGTACCTGCACGTCTTCACCTACTCACCGCGGCCAGGAACACCGATGTTCGCAAGACGCCACAAATGCAAGCACAATCCAAGAGAGGAAACAAGAATTCTCAGAGAAGAGGGGGTCAAGAAATCGCTGGAGTTCAGAAGGAGATTCATGAGCAAAACAAGACAGGCTGTCCTGCTCTCCCCTACCCGTGCGCTTACCGACAACTACATAGACGTTCGCATCTCCCATACATCAAGACCGGTGCGCTCACTGGCGGATGTCAAAATAACCGAGGCCACACCTGAAGGAACAACAGGAATAGTGAAGTGAAGATAGATATCAAGAACCTGACCCTTTCCCGGCTGGTGGAGGAGTTTGGAAAGTTCGATCTGCCGAGCTTCCGTGCACGCCAGATATTCAAGTGGATATGGCAGAAGGGTATAAAGGATTGGGAGCTAATGACGGACATCTCCAAGCCCCTGCGCGAGCGCTTGGGTGAACACTACCGCATCTCGGGCCTCAAGCTCAAGGCTCGTGTTGGATCGGCTAAGGAAGGTGCGGTAAAGCACCTGTTCGAGCTTGAAGACGGCGCGCGCATAGAATCGGTATGGCTCAAGGGTGGAAACCGACGTACCGTATGTGTATCAACCCAGGTCGGCTGCTCGCTTGGCTGTGAATTCTGCCGCACCGCAGGCATGGGATTTGTGCGCAATCTGACTCCGGGCGAGATCGCGGGTCAGGTGCTTGCAATCTCAAAAGGTCAGTCCGAGCGGATAACCAACGTGGTGTTCATGGGGATGGGCGAGCCGTTCTTAAATTACGAGGCGTCTCTGAACGCGGCAAGAATCCTGAACCACGACCTGAGCTTGAACATAGGCGCGCGCAAGATTACCATATCCACCGTGGGGATAGTGCCGCAGATCAGGGAATTCGCCCAAGAGCCTGAGCAGTTCAAGCTGGCCGTATCACTGAACGCGGCGGATCAGGAGACGCGAGAACGCATCATGCCAATCGCCCAACGTTATCCCTTGAAGGAGCTTATCCCTGCTGTCAAGGAGTATATCGAGATCAAAGGCAAGCGGGTGACGTTCGAATACGTTCTGCTCAAGAATATCAACGAGCGC
>DAOVCF010000133.1 GCA_030670165.1 Candidatus Stahliibacteriota bacterium
GCAGAATTCAAGCCTTGGAGGGAGGATTATCTGATATGGCAGGATTGAATCCTCGGTAAGGGGAGTACCGTTCTCCACATGATGAGGGATATAAGTAAACCATGCCAGCTCCATCGGGCCTGAGAAGTCTGTGTAGCCTTCAGGTAAGGTGGGGTATTTTTCTCTTAGAGGTGGTAGAGGTGATGTGAGAGCCACGAGCAACCCTAAATGTAAACAGATTGCGAAGGTGTGCATAAATAAAGTATAATCTGGAGTGTTTGATTGTCAAGGTTGCCTATGAGGCCGCGTTTGGTAAACGGGCACGTCCTCTCTAACAGGAACGTTCAAAGACACAAATAAATTTGGGCACTCGAGCAGTTTCCAACTCTCAGGCCCGCAGAGCCACTGGTTTTACACCACATGATTTCGCTACGCGAACTCGCACCCAAAGGACGGGCACAAGCGGGGACCCCGCGGAGAATCCCCCTTATTAAGGGGGACACAGGGGGATCACTTTACCCTGAAGCTCTGCTCCACCGCTTGCTCGAGTTCGGCGATGCGGTCTTTGTAAACCTTTCCACAAGAGTAGGTATGAGTCCAACAGGTTACGTAAAAATCAACCTTAAGAGTAGGTATATAGTAATTAGTAAAGGAACCTCCAATATGTTCTGTTCCGTCGCATTCGACATTCCACCAGCGTCCCCGGATACGCATAGCTTTTAGATCACAGATGGGGATTGTCTCCCATCCTTTGGTGTTGTAAGATACATAACCGGAAAAATGTTCTTGCGGACGAGAGTCAGGTTCTGTTATTTCTCTATGGGGAGCCCAAAGAACATAAAGTATATTATGATGAGGACACCAGGGTACATAAATATCACTATCTTCAGGATCTTCTTTTTCCGGGAGGGAATCAGGGTTGAAATATTCTATTTGACCGACTAAAGAATCACGAGTGTAATACCCTAAACTACTATCAAGGTTATCGGTATTGATAGTATAAGGAAGGAGAGATAATTCCTCGATTGGTTTTCGCCAAAAATAATGCTTCGCTATATAGCTTTCGGATACGAAGTTATCCATCAGAAGTGGGCCTAGATGATATTCCTCCCACTGTGTGAATCCTTCGGGGAGCTTTGGAAAATCGGAGGGCTGATGAGGCGGAGTACTGATTACAAACAGAAGAACCAGAATTGACATAAGGCAGTATATGTTTTTGCAGTAATGTGTCAAGGGGCGGTGTAAATGGCTAATAGATTGGCCCCGTATCAAAGAACTCAGTGGCATCAAAATAGTGCCCCACGATGACACTAAGTTGATCGAAATTCAACAAACTCCAGGTCTGGGGACCGCAAAGCCACTTGCTTTACACCCCACGAAGTCGCTTCGCAAAGTTACTCCGCAGGCGTCGTCATTTCATGTCGCGAGGACCCCGCGGAATATCCCTCTTATTAAGGGGGACACAGAGGGATCACTTCGGTCTGAAACTCTCCTCCACCGCCCGCTCAAGTTCGGCAATGTTGTTGGGGTAGGTCTTTTCATACTCCCAGTTGGCAATAACCGAATCCCTAATCTCTTCAGGGTAGTCATAAACAGAATCAGGAATCACTTCCTGGCCCTCCATTCTGTAAATATCGTTAGAGCAAACAATTATGTAATCGTAAGGTTGGGCGAGGATGAAGTAGGTAGTAAATGCACCTATGTACTCTAAGCCCCCACAGCTTCCTCCGATACGATAGAAACCCCTTAACCTGTATGCCTGGTTCTCTAATATAGTTATCTCTTGGGGGCCTTGTTCATCCAGCGATAAATACGTAAGGGGCGAAGCTATTAAGCCTAATCCTAAATACAAACGTGATTCTACACTGTCATTAGGTGAACAATCAACTTGATGAGGTTGCCAGAGGAGCAAAATTATTTCATAAGGGAAAGTATCTGGACCTGCCCAATACTTATACTTGCTTTTTATACAAGTTGTATAGGTAATTGCCCCGGAGGAAGAATCTTTCTCCCCCCAGCAAAACTCGAGTGGCGAAGGAATCGTTATCTCATACGGCAGGATTGAATCCTCGGTAAGGGGCAAACCATTTTCTATAACTCTAAATATAGGTTTAAACTCAACAAGGTTCTTTGATAGGATGAAATCGGTGTAGCCTTCGGGTAAGGAGGGGCGTTCATTTCCTGAGGGCCAAACGCAGACAAGGAAAAACAAACGTAAACAAACGCAGACAACGTGGTGCATATCAACATTATAATTAAGCTTGGTTGATTGTCAATTGTCCTACCATGCTTCTGTTCGGACGTTCGGCACATCTTCTCTTACCGGAACGTTCAAGGGTATAAAAAGACCGGGACATTCCAGTAGTTTCCATGTTTCAGGACCACAAATCCATTCGTTTCGCTCCCAACGAAGTTCCCGGGGGTTTATCGTTAAGGTGAGGATATTACCGAGGTGCTGAAAATATTGTTGATCAAGACCCCAGTTTCCACCACACATATATTGAGCTAGTTCTATCTGCCGATTGGGTGGGTTATCCAAATCTATACCTCTGAATTCCTCTGAAGCCTGTAAGAATAGGATTATGAACTCGTAACAGATACGTTGGAATTCACGAAGCGTATCCCCTCACTTCGGCCTGAAACTTTCCTCCACCGCCCGTTCAAGGCGGCGGATGCGGTCGGGGTAGGTTTTTACAAAAAACTTTGGCAAGGTGTCGTACCCTTCCGGGAGATATACATAGCCTTCCCAGGGGTTGCCGTCGTAAAGATATGTTAATTGTTGGCAGATTATATGGAAGTCAAACTTCTCGGTGGGAATATAATACATGGTGAAGGAACCTGTAGGCTGCCATCTTTGAAAATCTTGCGATAGACGCCACCTGCCCCTGTGGCAATAGCCCTTTATCTTTCCTATGTTAACTACGTCAAAATGACTGTCAACGGCAATTGAGCCTATAGGATCATCTAGAAATATTAGCTCAACTGGCCAGAGGTTTTGCGTAATTTTAGGCGTATCCAGAATTATGTTTTCATGGATAGACCAATATATGGTCAACCACCTGTTCTTTTCGTCCCACGAAAGAGAAGTGTCAACATCATAATCAACCTTTCCGAATGATGAATCACCATAAGAACTAAGATGTTTAAATCCTCTAAGATGTATCTTAAAAGGAATCAGAGTTGTATCTTTTAGCCTGGGAACAGGGCAAGTGGGAGAGTGCGACTTCCACCAAATCGTATACCAACGAGTATCGTCATCCCCGTATTGGTAGAAGGAGTAATCGCCCCAATCGTAGTAGCTCGACGGCTTCTCCGGGTAGCCGGGCGGCACCCGCCATATATGGCGCTGGGCTCCGTTGGATATGAGAAGGAAAAGAAAAATGAACATACTGCATTATAAACATTTGTTGCCGTTTGTCAAGGGGGGGGGTATTCTTCTGCTTGTTGGTTCTCAACAATCTGAAAGTTATCAGATTCCAAAAGCCTCCACGTCTCTTCGCCGCAAAGCCAATCCAGATACTCCTGTCGCAGCCTTGCCCTGTCCACCTGGTCTACAACTCCAAGGCCAAGTTCGAGTCTAAACTGAGGCTGTTGAATCTGTTGGTTGCCCCCCGCTCGCCTGTTGGCTCGCCTTTGCTGATCAGCCTGTATTTGGTAATCGTATCTCATGTTCTCGGCCTGGCCGCCCAGGAGAACATAGCATGCCTTTTGAAAGGCGCGAAGCGAGCGGCCCGTGTTGTCGCCGAACTTGCCGTCAGGCTGACCAAGGTCAGGCATCTCCTCAAGATTCAGGTTTTGATTCGCCTGGATGAAGTTGTTTACCGTATCCCTTCGAACCTGGAGCCTTGTTTGCATGTACCCTACCCAGCCGGACTCGGCAAGCCCTGGCAGTTGAGCCTGGGCAGGGTCCTCTGTGCCGAACTCCACGCTTGGCCTGTAGCCTGCGCCGTTTTCGAGCAAGCTGAACAAAGACCACCCGTTCCAGATGATAACGTTGTAACGGTTTGCCGGATATATATCACGATCCCCCCGTCTTTCTTTGGCCAGTTTTTCTTCAGGCGTTGCAATATCCATACTCAGCCAAGCATCAGGTTCGTTCTCGGCAGATTCTCCTGCTATCTCCTCGTATGTAGAGTTGGTGTTGGCGATGCCGATGCAGCCGGCAAGCCATTCTCCAATCGTGTTTGGCGGACAGCCTGCGGCATGGATCTCGATTCCCCATATCCTCCGGTAGACGAATTTGGTTATGGTTATATTACCCTGGTTGTCAATATGATAGCCCCGATTTGCAGCGTTTGGGGAATGGGGGATTCTCCGACCCATGAACCTGGTGTCTTCGTTCAGCAAACCTCCCCTTACAAGCATCAGAGATGGGTAGATGTCCCGATGCATGTGCCATCTTGCGCTGTAGCTCCCTGAGGCTGCCGATGCTACTCCTTCAAGCCGATTTCCTTGTCTGTCATGTGGGTTTTCCAAATATTCTCTCCCGGGATCGGCTGAGCCGACCACCGCCCTCATATGCCCTCTCTGCATCTCGTCCTTCCATGCAAAGATAATGGTGTCGTTGTACTGGTTGAAGACATTCTCGACCAATCTTAAGTTGCGCTCGCGGTCGTTGCTTATCTCTAACTGATTATTGGGTTGCCCCAACTCATCTATTAGGTCCCTTATTGTACCCGTGAGAGCGCTTATCACATTCGTGGCGTTCCGGACATCCTGTATGTTGAGTGCATTCACCAATTGACGCCTGTTTGCCTGAGCAAGACTCTGATTAAAAGCGGGAGGGAGTTGTATGTCAAGGTCTGGATTCGCAAGATGCCGCAGTCTGACGTCCTCCACTTGCCAGAGGATGTCACAAAAAGCCAGAAGAAAAACCATAGACCTCAAGGGTGCCCTTAGTGGTCTCAGCGCCGGAGCCTGTGTTTCCAAAATTAGTTGCTGAACTCGCTGAAGTATCGGTTGAAGATCTTGTCTCAGATTTGGATGTTCCTGCCCTCTGGCGATATTTATTATCCTTTCTGCAGCTGCGTTTTCTCCAGCGGCGTTCAAGATGGTTGTAAGTGTTCTTTTTAGAGGATTATACTGTTGTCTGAGGTCTGCTTGAATCGAGTGCAGCCTATCGTAAGTGTTTATTTCTGTCTGAATCTCATTACGGGTATCTATAAGCTCAGCCTGAAGGTCGTCGGAAACCAAAGGCATTGTACCGCGAAGCACAATAATATTCACTTGAAAGGGATCCCGGTCAAAGGGCATACAGAGACTGCTCGCAAATGTGTCGAGATTATTATAAGTTACGACTCTGTTATCACCTATTGTTGGCATTTTCAAAACCTCCATTCATAGCTGAGGGTTAGGTGCAGCCCTTTTGTGTCAAGGCGGGGGCCCAGGCTCAGCCCGCGGTAAACCAAGGAGGCATGAGCAAAAGGAACGACACGGGCTTGCAGGGTGTCGCCTGCAAGCCTTACCCCCGAGCCGACCCCTATCTCGAACCTGGGCCCCGATCTTTTTGTTCGCACGTGAAATCCCTCACCCTTGGTCCTTATCGCAAACCGCTCGCCCACCTTGTAGCTGTAATCCTTGATGATCCCCCTCCCTTCCCTGGCCTCCACAGATGTGTCGGCAGGCATGATGCTGGTGAAACGCAGCTTGCCCTTGCCGTAATCCAGCGAGATGATCGCCTCTGGCCAGTGCCCCCAGATGGTGTCCGGCCTGATGGTGTCTCGATACACAACCACGGTCTCAGGCT
>DAOVCF010000083.1 GCA_030670165.1 Candidatus Stahliibacteriota bacterium
ACGCGTACCGGACATCCTCTGAAGGGGTATAAGCAACCATGTTGTGGGATTATATGCCGAGGGAATCTAGTGTCAACCTTCGCACTCAGGCACTGTGCACTTAAAATCCAGCGCCGCGCGAGCGGCGCCTTTTAGTCAAAATACGCTGCAAACTCGTCAGCGCTACATCGCACTCGTCACGATTATGGGGTCCCCGCAAGAGCGCGAAGCGATCTTGTGGGGTAAAAAAAGCTGGACAAAAGGTGAACAAAAGCTGGTCAAAAGGTGGACAAAAGTGGGTCAAAAGCTAGACAAAAGGTGAACAGGATACAAGGCATAAGCTGGTCAAAAAAGGGTCAAAAAGTAGACAAAAGTGGGACAGGGAGATGCGAAGCAGATTTGTGGGGTGAAAAAGCGGGGCATTGGGGGACTTTTTAGGCCGAAGCGAACTCCCTCACCTCGTCTCCTCTCCCAATGGGAGAGGATGATTCCCTCTCCTTTCGGGAGAGGGTTAGGGTGAGGGATACAAATCACGGGCCGACTTGAAAGTCGGCCCCTACTACCTACAAAGGAGTTACCTCTCTACACCCTATTTTAAATCTCTCGGCACGTTTACGAATGTCAAAAGGAATTCTATAAGCAACAAGAAAGGCCTTAACGTTACAAGCCTGCCCCCTTCCTTTTTGGGCTTGCATCAGTGCACGATATTTGATTGCCTGATAGATTCCCTTTACAAGTTCTCCCCTTTGTCCCTGCTTAATCTCAATAACGGCCCAACCTTCTTTCCCCAAATCCATTACAACATCACATCTATCACCCGATAGAAACCGAAACTCAGTCTCAGGTTTCTTATCAGGCGATAATTCTAAGATGCCTGGATTTCGCTCAATGTAATTTTTCAACTGCTCATGTTTCTCACTTTCCCCTCCTCCAGCACGTTTAGACACTTTGATGTATTCAGCTGCTTCTCGATCAAGATCTTCAGGGGTTTTCCGAATAGCCTTTAATCCAAGCTCTTTTAGCAGATCGTCCCATCGATCCCAATTGAATACTTCATCCCTAAGCTCTTCGAATTTCTGCCTGTATTCTTCTTTTGATAAACCCTTTGTGCCTTCTGGAAGGAAACTCACCCCAGGCAAGCCTCTATCCTTTCCTGCAACTCTTACAACAATGGCACTGATCAAAGGTAAGCCTTTAGGGATACAAATCTTATCGCGAATGTAACCCAGTATGTGCGAAAGGGCGCGTGGGTGCCTACCTATTAGATTGCCCAGCTTCTTGTAAGTTAATGTCTCTCGAATTTGAGCATAGTAGACCAAATGAGGCAAAGCATCCTTTGCACCAGAAAGAGTTTTCTCGTTTACCACGGTAGCCTCCTCGATAGTATGTTTCAAGTTTCATGAAAATATTCCACTTTCTGAGAAATCTTAACCATTTTCTTTTCCTTGTCAAGCCCCTCTTTATCAACAACTTAATCCGTAAAAATCTAGACAAGGGGTTTAAACCCCTTGTCTAAAAAAGGCGGGCGCACCTAAAGGTACGCCCCTACGAAGTATCATGAGATTGCTTCGACTTCTGGGGGAAGTCTCGCAATGGCACCCCCTCCTATATCCTCCCACATCAAGGGGGAGGAAATTATATGCTCCTTTTTGCTGGCGCAAAAAGTTCGCAGGATAGCAATCGGTACATTCCCTTCGGGAATAGATTGCTTCGTCGCTGTGCTCCTCGCAATGACTGAACTTCTTAAATCTGGGAAAATCTGCGTCATCTGCGGCTTGTAAAAATATACGCAGTATATTCTAGTAATCGTGGGGGATGCCCTTGATATGCAGAAGGAGATGCTCATAATCACCCATATCCTCGATCCAGCCGTAGTTGGCATCGGGTTTCGTATCCAGGTCCTTTATATAGGGCTTGATGTCAAGCAGCGGGGTTTTATCGAATACGTCCAGGCCAGAGGTGTCAATCCGGTTATCTTCAATCCGTTTTACTTGGACCACGCTAAGACAGATTGGGTTGGGTCGCACAGGTGACCTGCTTGCAAACACCCCGACCTCCTTGCCGCCGGTCCAGGGAGGAGACACCTTCATGGACACCCCACGCTTTATACGATCCACCAGATAGATAACGTAGATATACCGGAATCTGGCAAGCTGATAAAGCCCATGGGTATATCCAGGAGCTATTTCTATATGAAAGTCCCCTTGCTCATCATCCACCGGCTGATAAGGCGCCTTGTCCGTGTACGGTGTTCGGATGACCCCGATCTGCCTCAGCTTGAACTCCATCGCCTCAACCTATCTTTACACCCTTGAATAACCGCAGATAGCCGCTGAAAAAGAGATGCTCAGTGAAATCGCCGAACCCGTGCCTAGCAAGCATTTCTCCCAAATCCCTCTCGATAAAATCGAACGCGTAAGCACATTCCATGAACTTGAAAACGGTCCTTACGAAAAAAGGGCTTTCATCAAACGAAAACTGGTTGTAATCCATGATGAAAAACTCCCCGCCTTCCCTCAAGGCCTTGAAGGCATTGCCGATTATGCGGTCCCTGGCTTCCTGAGGAAAACCGTGCAGCACGAACGAGATAAACACCTTGTCGAAATAACTGTCATAAGGCAGTTCCTGATCTATCCTTGCATCGATGATCCTGATATTGGGGAATTCTGCACAGTTCCTTTCAAACTGGGCTATCATCTGGCTGGATATATCCAGCCCCACCAACTCGGCCTTGGAAGAAAGATACCTCTGCATCAAGCAGGCGTTCTTGCCGGTTCCAGCGCCTAAATCGAGTATCCTGTCATCGGGCTTGATCCCCATCAGCCGCACCGCCTGCCGAATCATAACAGAATACCTGCCCAGGGTGGCCATATCCAACAAGGCATCATAGTGCTTGGCGGTAAAGGTGCTGAGTTCTACCTTGGATTCAGGGTAATAGGCACACATCAGCTTTACTTTTGGGCATTAGAGGTCCTTTAACCTTCAAGCATCTTCACATACTCTTCTGCGTATTTGCCGTTTACAGCACCTTTGAACGTCTCCCCTCTCTTTATCTTCTCAAGGGCCAGATACTCGCTTGCGGCCATACCCGCGTCAGCACCATCCGAGGCGCAGGTAACCAGATGGTTGACACACCCGGTAATCTCACCGCAGGCAAATATTCCTTTCTTGCTGGTCATTTTGGAATCATCCACCTTTACGAAACATCCGTCAAAATCAAGCCCGGCTTCCTTTGCAAGCTCAATATCAGGCTCGGTGCCCACGCTGATTATTATCCAATCCAGAGATACCTCCTTCTCCTGGTTGGTCTGATCATCGAAGAGTACCGCGCCCCTCACGCTCTCGTCGCCTTTTATCTCCTTCAACTCGGTATTGTACCAGACCTCGACCCCTTCCTTGGCTAACCTTTTAATCATTGGAGGATAGGCACGCATGGAATCCCGGCGGTGGATGAGAAAGACCTTCTCAGCCGTGGTATTGGCCAGGAGTGCGCTTTTCGCGGTGCTGTTCCCGCCACCCACCGCCATCACTATCTTACCTTGAAACTTCTGGTAATCGAGCTTAGCATAGTAGGAAACCCCCTTACCTGCGAACTCCTCCTCACCGGGAACGCCCAGCTTTTGCATCCTGCTTCCGGTGGCTATGGTGATTACCTTTGCTTTGTATTGGTTGGCATCGGTGGTAACGATCTTATTCTCGGCATCTATCTTTATTACCTTTTCCTGCCTGATCTCGGCACCTGTACCTTTTGGCGGCGGGGACGTAACCTGGTTTTTGAGATTCTCTATAAGGATTTCCCCGTCGCCCGGCGGGAACCCCGGATAATTCATCACAGTATAGGCAATAGCGGCCTGACCTCCCACCCAATCGCCCTCCAGGACCAGGGTATCCCATCCATCAAGGCTTGTAAATATGGCTGCCGACAACCCGGCCGGGCCTGCCCCAACGATAACCACGTCTTTGGTTTCCATTAAATTCCTCCTATCTGGTTATGATTAGCTTACAGGTTTGAGCTACCCCCTGAGATTTGCACCTCGCCATGTACACCTCTATACTATTTGCCTTCTGGATTGTTGGATTAAAACTAGAGGATAACGCGAACACGGGAAACATCTTACATCTTCATTGGTTGCCTGTCTTAGATAATTAATATACGCCCTGCGCACCGAATGTCAAGCTAAATGCTCCTTTTTGCTCGTGCAAAAAGTTCGCAGGATAGTAATCGGTATATTCCCTTCGGGAATAGATTGCTCACTGCGTTCGCCCTTCGGAGCTTCGTCGCTTCGCTCCTCGCAGTGACAAGACGAGGAATCTTCCCATCTGTAAAACTTCCAATCTGCGAATCTTTTAATCTTCTAATCTGCAATCAAAAGAACACCAGCCACACCCCGAAGGTCAACGCGCCAAGGAGCACTACCGACGGGGCAAGCCACTTGTAGACCGAAACCCAGCTTGCCTTGAAGTAGTGCTTGGTCAGATAAAGGCACAGGTGTGCGGGAGACAAAAGACAGCCAAGAAAACCAAAAACGTATGCAAGCATCAGAAGTCCCGGGTCGCTGCCAATAAAGGGCGCAAGAAGCGGGAACGTAGCCCCAACATAGGCCTGGTTTAACCCGACCAGAACCCCGACAAGGAAAGGCACAATAATTACAAGCAAGGTGATGAGCGAAGGAGAGGCCGCCGAAAGAAGACCTTCAAGCTCGGCAAGTGCCGTGCCAGAGGTAAGCATGTCCCGAAAGAAAAACACCACCACCAGCAGCAAAAGCACCCGCCAGTCGAACGCCTTCCACATGATCCGGCCTAGACTTCTTATGGGTACGCGGTAGCAAATCCAGGATATTATAACCACACCCAGCATGAGCAGTGAAACAGGCACGTCGAAAGGTATTTGAACCGCAGCAATAAGCACCATGATCGTGATGACAGGAAAGGTTCCGTAAAGGATGTCCTTTACTGCTTGCCTGGACTTACCTTGAGCGCGGTCTGGCCGAACCTTTCGCCTCTGGACGAATCCAAAAAGGATGATTGCCCCAAGGCTTAGCGCTCCCAGGGTAACGAACGATTGATTGAGAAGGAAGTGGCGGTAAGGGATATCAAGGATACCCATGGCCAGTATGATGCCCGGATAAAGCGGCCAGAAGTATTCCCACACGTGGCGGAACCAGTAGTTGACGTAGACCAGGAGCCCTGCTGAAACGTGATGCGGTTTGGCCTGCTCGGCAACCATGGGTGCGGTTAGGAGCGCGCCGCCTGGCATGGGCAGAAGCCCGACGAACATGGGTACGGTTACAAGCCCTACACGAGAGCCGCGCAGGAGATACTCGGCCCCGCCAGCAAACCGCTCCAGACCACCCACCTTCTTCATTATCTGGATGAGAATATATACGAGAAACACCATAGCCAGAAGATTGAGGGTGCGCAGGTCTATGAGGCTGTGAACAAACACCTCGCCTATCTTGAGCGCAGGCATCCTCGAGAACACGCCGATAAGCACCGCTCCAATAAAGATCGCAGGAAAAATAGGCCAGCGAAGAACCATAAGGACCATCATCGTCACAACCACTACGGCGAAGACGATAAGCAGGTTAAGGATCATCAGGTGGGTAGATCTGGTGTTATTCTGGCCACTCTAATATTCCCTTCTGGCACATAAGGCTAGCCTCTCAATTTCAGTTGCTTTAAACTCCCCCTCCTTGACATACTCCAAATTATATCGCCCTTCACGAACTCAAGCGTAAAGGGCAGCTATTAAATACCTTACTTCTCGTTCCCTAAGAACTCTCCCGAAAAAGCATAAAGGGATTTTTCGGCTTCGCCATAGATTAAATATAGAAGTCTCTTGTTTGAATCAAATTCATAAGAACTTGCCCATCCCCTTTCAGGCGGCTTGCTCCAAAGCATCACTCCTTTTGGCAAGTCAAAGAAATACAGGTTACTCCCATCTGGAGTGTCGCTATTGCATGTTTGACAAACAGCGAAGTCTCCATCTGAAGAAATTCCGTTATTGTAAAGATTAGCTTTTAACACCTTCTTAATCAACAAATTACCCTGACGATCGATTGCATAGAATGTTCCTTGTAACTCTCCGCCAAACATCCAATCGTTTAAAACAAATGTGCCGTTGTCTGTGACATGTCCGTCATTGGGCCGTTCCATTTCTCCTATTAGGACCACATTGTTGTTCTCAAGCAACACGTAGGCTCCCATACCTTTATCGCGAGCACCACCAATACCATCAGAGGGACTACTATCACGCCATGCTAAGATATACTTACCGTTTTGGGAAATAGTGAAGACACCGAAGAAATCTATCGATTTAATGCGAATAAAATAGCCAAATTGCTTCACGTCCGGGACATTCGATTTATCCATGATATTAATTACGCCCTTCTGAATCGAGGGAGATATTACAGGAGATGTCCCTGTATCCATTTCCAATCAAACTTATCAACTCTCTAGCTGACATATAGTTCATAAGTCCTCCCTTTTTTAACCCTCCTAATTCTTCCTTGCAAGTCTGCGAAGTAAAGAACGTAGGAGATATCACTGTGTCCTATCGCGGGTAGCAATAAGTAAATATCCTTTTGCAGAATTCCTGGATTGGACGAAATCACTGGTGAGACCTGTTTAAGAAAATTCCTATAAATGGGGTCACGCTCTACAAAACCTTGATACTCCTTAGTAGCTGCTTCGAACTCCTCACTAAACTCTCCATCTTCGTTGGCTTGTTTCCACGATTCTACACATTTAAGATACTCCACTCTTGCCTTTAAGTAATTCCCTTCTTTTTCAGCCTGCCTAGCCCATTCCAAATGCGACAATGCATCTTGGCTTCTCGACATTTGTCCTCCGATTCAAATTAAGCTTCTCTATTATAGAGAGAATCTCTTGTTGTGTCAATCAAAAATCGCTCATTCCCCGGTAATCATCAAGAGATGGGCAGGAAAATCTGGGGCTTGCCGGATTCGGGATGGCGACCTTCCAAAGGTTTAACCCCCCAATGGCGTTGGACAATGTCAGCCCTTAGGAGGGCTTCCGGCCTGCCGTCCTCCACGAGCTTTCCTTCGGAGAAGACTAGCATGCGCTGTGATACAAGCGCTGCCTGGTTGAGATCGTGAGCCACCAGCACCACGCTTACCCCTTCCCTGTTCAACTCCAAAAGCATCGTCAGCACCTGCTGCTGGTGGAACAAATCAAGGTGGTTAAGTGGTTCATCGAGAAGGATAACTGACGGGTGCTGGACAATAGAGCGTGCGATCACTGCCAACTGGCGTTCGCCGGAGGAGATGTTGTTTATTCCTTTCTCTGCGAGCTTGGAGATTTGCAGCCGATCGAGAGCGGAACGCGCCATCTCGTAGTCCGATGAATGATAGCGCTCAAGCGTCCCCAGATAGGGATGGCGCCCCTGAAGCACGGTCTCGATAACGGTGAAGTCAAGTGCAAAGTAGCTTTCCTGAGGAACGTAGGCGATGCGTTGAGCAAGCTCTTTGCGCCGGTAGAAGAAAAGCGGACGATTTTCGAAAATAATCTCTCCTGCGGACGGCTCGAGCAGTCGCGCCAAAAGCTTTATGAACGTGCTCTTGCCCGCCCCGTTGGGTCCTACCACAGAGCAGAACTCCCCGCGTTCGATAGAAACCGTAAGGTTCTCAAACAGGGTCTTTTGAGCGTACGAAAAGCACAACTCTTCAACCACGAATCCAGATTTCGAATTAGTGGGCGTGTTAGGGGGTGTGTTACGGGTGGGTGTGTTACGGGTACGGGTCATGTGAGCCTCCGGCGCATAATATAAAGGAATACAGGAACACCGAACAAGGTGGTGACAACCGAAAGGGGAAGATCAACCCCTGTTGCCATGGCAAAACCGCGCAGACACAGATCGGAAGCAAGAAGCAGACTCGCGCCCGCAAGGAAACTTGCAGGCAGTACTCGCAGGTGCCTGGGACCGAAGATAAACCGAACGATATGAGGAACCACGAGTCCGATAAAGCTTATGGCTCCTGCAAACGCGACAACCACCCCGACGAGTAAAGCTGAGAGCACGAAGACTTCGGTGGTGAGCCTTTGAGTATCCACACCCAGGGACTCGGCTGCTTCGATGTTCGTGGAGAGGATGTCGAGTGACCGCCAGCGGGCCACGAGCCAGGCCGCAGCGCCTAAAGATACGGCAGCAGAACCCGCAAATACCCAGAGCTTTGTTGGTGTAAACACCACCTTGGTCGAACCCATGAGGAAGTAGATGATCTGAGCAAGCTGCTCGCGGGATAGCACCATGAGAACCATCACAAGGCTTGAGCCTACGAAACTTACGGCCACGCCGGCCAAAATCAAGGAAAGCCGCGACATCCTGCCCCGCATCCTGGCCAGGGTATAGACCAGGAAAAGTGCGCCAGCAGCACC
>DAOVCF010000141.1 GCA_030670165.1 Candidatus Stahliibacteriota bacterium
ATCCGTGCGTGGCCTCTCCACATACTGGGTGCCAGCCAGTTCAAAATACTTCCCCAGCTGGATGAAAGCCACCTTCTCGCCTGAAGGGGAAAAGGCTGGCGCCATGGCCTTCGTGAAGAGGATGCTATCCACCGCCTCGCTTTCGGTCTTCCTGTCGGTAAAGAGTGTAGAGATTTTCTCTTCATCGGCCTTCAAGATGGATATTCTGCTTGATGTGGCAAATACCAACTCCGGCGCGGTGGGTGAGCCGTCAAGCCACTGAGGGGCTGGGACCTCATAGGTGGTCAGTTCATTCCCGCTGCGATCCGTTATATATAAGTATGGAGGATAGTCCGGCTTTTCTCGACTCAGGAACGCCACCCTCTCGCTCGCTCCGATAAGGGTAGGAGACCATATGCCCTGCATGCTGTCCTCAAGAGGGGTGATGGATGCCGCGAGCTCACCCGTATCGTCAAGCACGTAGATTACCGATACTGTGTCCGTCGTGAGGATATAGGAGGCCCGCTCGCCCCAATCGACCTCGTCCCTGCCGCAGAAGACCCCTGCTACGAGCAGAAAGGCAAACCCGCATACAGCCATCCGACCTTTATTAAACATAAAACCTCCTTATAGAGATAGTCTAGGTGAAGCTTAGGGGATGTCAAGAGTTGACACGGGGCAAAGTTTGATTATCTTTAGGTAAAATTCAAGGAGGCTTATGCGTTCTTCGAGATTTGTTAAGTTTGTTAGCGTGGGAGCTTTCCTGTGGGCCATTTGCTCTGGAGCCGAGACTTATCGGGTGGATCAGATACTTTCGAAACACGTGAAGGCGATGGGCGGTTCTGCGGTAATCTCCAATTTAACTTCGGTGGTGCGTGAGGCTCGCGTGGAGGCCGGTGGACTGCAAGGCACATCCACCACCTGGATACTGCCGCCGAACCGGACCCGAAACCGCACAAAGATTGGTGTGCTGGATCAGACCTCGTGTTTTGACGGGGAATGTCAGTGGACGATAGACGTCAACGGTATGCTTTCGATCGGGGACGAGGAGGCCAGGAAATCCGGACTGACCGAGGCGCTCATCGACGGCCTGAGCTACGTGTTCCCCGACTCGACCCTAAGGGTGCGCTACCTTGGCCGCGAGGGGGAGCTTGGCCGCAGCTTCCTCGTACTCCAGATGCTGCCTGAGGACGGCGTTCCTGCAAAACTCTGGATAGACGAGCAGACCTGGCTTCTGGCCAAAACCGAACTTGCCTCGGGCGGACTCACCGCTATCCGGGAATACTCAGACTACTCCAAGATCCAAGGGCTTATGGTGCCGCACCACATCCGCATGCAGATCCCCGAGATGGAGCAGGGGTTCGAGTTTTTTGTTCACACCGTGAAGGTCAACGAGTACGTTGACGAGAGGCTTTTCTTGCGCAAGAAGCGGCCTGTCCACGACTACGTTATAGCCGCAGGTAAGCAGACCGCCCCGATCGACTTTACGTTCTCAAACGACCACATCTACCTCAAGGGGTTCATAAATGGAGAAGGACCCTTTGATTTCCTTCTGGACTCTGGTGCCGGCGCTTCGGTGATCGATGCCGGGCTTGCAAAAAGGCTGCATCTTGAGCCGGCAGGCGAGTTCAAAGCAACCGGCGTGGGCGGCTTCGCAGGCATGTCACTGGTGCAGGTTGATTCAATAAATCTCGAAGGATTAGGACTTTACGGTCAGGTAATCGTGGCCATGGAGCCTTCCGAACTCCTGACGCGGTACGCAGGCCGGCCCGTTGCTCTGATCCTAGGCTACGATTGTCTTTCCCGGTTTGCGACCGAGATCCGCTTCTCCGAGGCTACCGTGACCTTCCACGAGGCTGAAGGGTTCGCCGCACCTGCGGGCTACAGCTTCCTTTCCTGTTCCTTCGGCTCCCGCGTTCCCGTTTTGCAGGCACGCGTTGAGGATGTGAGGGGTCGTTTCATACTCGACACCGGTTCAGGATCCTCGATTGACCTGTCTGAACCTTTCATCAAACGCACGGGACTCAAAAAGGAACGCAGGCTTTTCGAATCCGAACTTTACGGTTTCGGCGGCCCGGTTAAAATCATGGTGGGCAGGGTCAGGCATATCTCACTGGGACCATATTTGATGGAGAATGTGGTTGCAGGATTTGCCGAGAACGCCAGGTCCGGTGTGCTTTCATCCGAGGAATACGACGGCATCATAGGCAACGAGGTGCTGCGCCGCTTTGATTTCATCTTTGACTACGCAGGCGAACGTGTGGCAATAAAACCCAACCTCTCGTTTGAAGAGCCCTTCCGCACCGCCAAGAGCGGGATGATGCTTGAGCTTTCTGAGGACGGTCGGATAATCGTCGCCCGCAACGTTCCTTACACACCCGCTGATGAAGCCCAGATAGAGCCGGGTTCCGAGCTTCTGGAGGTTGCGGGTCAAAGGACAAGCGAGCTTGGACTCGGCGGTATCCGCGAGATAATGCGTGGCCCCGACGACACCGAGGTGCAGGTCAAGCTGCTTTATAAGGGCGAGGTTCGGGTAGCGACCCTTAAGCTGCGAACCTACTACTGATGTAAGTTGAAAGCAAAGAAGCCATGAGAATCCTCATGATGGGCTGAGGATTGACACAGGCCCTTAATCCGCCTAGAATAATCCGTGATCGTTCTGCTGTCGCTTTTATTCCTGCAGCCCTCTTTACCTGAGAACATAACCATCATCTCCGCGACTGGAGATACCCTGTTTTTTAACGAGCTTGCCGATGCGCTCATGGGCTACGACGTAATCTTCGTGGGTGAAGAGCACGATGCGAAGGCCGCCCATGATGCAGAGCTTGCTATCCTCACTTCGCTTGCCGAACGGGACTCAAACCTGGTGCTTGCACTTGAGATGTTTGAGCGCGACGTACAGGATGTGCTGGATTCCTATCTGGTTGGAGATACTCCCGAGGACACGTTCCTTGCCCGATCCCGTCCCTGGCCCAACTACCAGACAGATTACCGGCCTTTGGTGGAGTTTGCCAAGGCCAATAAGATTGCGGTGGTCGCGGCCAACGTTCCGCGCAGGGCTGCGGCGGCGGTGGCGCGTTCAGGAGAGGTCTCCAATGAAGTTGTGGGCCAGGATAGCATCTGGTTGCCAGACACCCTTCACCTCGATTCAGAGGAGTATCTCGAGCGTTTTTCAGCCACAATGGAAGGTATGCCTCACGGCGGGCCCATGGGTTCCCTGAACGTTGACGCCCTCTATAAGGCTCAGGTGCTCAAGGACGCGGTGATGGCCGCCTCGATCGACCCTTACCTTGATCGTCGTATCCTTTTCTTCTGCGGACGCTTCCATGCAGACTACCATCTGGGTATCCCCTATCAGTTACAAAAGAATCATCCCGACCTCAAGATTGCGGTTGTGAGCTTGGCCCAGGCGTCCGAAGAACTCTCGGCCGAGGATCGCTCCCGGATAGCGGACTTCCTGTGGGTATATACACCACACGACGTTACAGAGTAACGCCGCGTGGACCCCGAAAATATTATTCGGGCCGACCTGAAGGTCGGCCCCTACGGAATCTCGAGGTAAAAGAGTTGACAGATCGGCGAGCTTGTCCGTTCAAAAGTCTGTTCCAACCCGAAGGCGTGTAATTTGCGATCTTTCGTTGCTGTGCAACGAAAGGAGCATCGTACCCATTGACACATCTGAGGCAAGGAGTATTATAATTACATGCTGAGAGTGAAGGACTGCATGAACAAAGACCCAAAGGTGATAACGCCGGATGTCAGTCTGCGTGAGGCTGTCGAGTTGATGCTTGCCGAGCGTGTTGAGGGGCTGGCGGTAGTGGACGAAGGCGGATGTTTGCTTGGTCTTATCACCCTTGGATATCTCCTGCGCGGGTTCATGCCTGCCAACCTGAGCCACTGCCCGGAACGGATGCTGGAGGAGCTGGAGGCGGTAAACATCCAGGCGTTCTTCGGTCCGACAAGCGGACTCTTTCTGGTGGCGGACTTCTTCAAGGAGGACGTGGAGCCGTTATCGCCCGAAGATTCCCTGATGCATGTCGCGGCCGAGATGCACCGCCAGGAGCTTTTTATGCTGCCGGTGGTCGAGGAAAACGAGCTGGCAGGTATGATCTCACGCCGCGACGTCATGCAGGCATTTTTTGAAAAGTCCTCCTTTTTTCCTTCGGAGAAAAGTTCAGAAGAATAGATCTCTAAGCCTGCCTTTCCATATCACTTGAGCATAAGTGGTCGGGATTTTGCGATCTTTGTCCTGAAAGGACAAAGGAGCATTTAATCTGGGGGTCCTCCCTGCGTCACCTGTCCTGCCGTCCAGGATGTGAAGCAACGGCGTGGGGTAACTAGTCTTCCCGGGGCAGGATGCGAACCGAGCCCTTCGCAATCTTCTCTACCGCATCGCCCACCTCCTCCTCACTCACTATCCCGTCGTTTAAGAGCTCCTGCAGCCGCTTCTCGTTTACCATGGTGACCTTATCCCAGAATCCCAGCTTTTCCAGCAGGGGCTTTAATTTCGCCTGGCTGATCTTGAAATGCGTGTTTGTTTGCAGCCGTGCCGAGCCTTTTGTGGTGACTATCTTCCGTTCTCCACGCCGGTTCATCTCTTCTATTACCTGTTTCTTCACCTCCTCCATCTGTTTTTCGATTTCCGTACGTTTCGCACGCAGATCGAGGTAGCGGTTAATTGCAGGCTCAAGGTCTTCAGAGAGGTCTTCGAATTCCTGCTCTGCAGGCAGTTCTTTGGGCTCGTAGCCGGAGAAGTAAAGATAGACGGCTGTGCGGGAGGCGATAAAGTCGGCGATGTGCAGGCTCCATTCCAGGGGACTCTTTGGCATGCGCAATGGCTGCGGTCCCCACAGCCCCTGATGGCACTCGATGGCGCTCACGATATCTTCAAAGTAGGGGGTCTCGGAAGCAAGATCCTTCAGCTGATGGCGAACGATCAAAGGGTGATCGGCTTCCGTTCGATCCTCATCCACCAGACCGTTCTTGAATGAATCGTGCAGTATCGCTGCCGCACGAAGGACGTCGAGCTTTGCTTCGTCTATTTTGAAGATCTTCGCGATCTCTGTGGCAAGATACACTACCCGCTTGGTATGCAGGACAAGACCGCCCTCACCCAGGGTATCCAGCGGATGGAAGCGACCGGAGGCGGAGGCCGCGACGTGCCAGAAATAATCCGGAACCCGCTCAAGCGCCTTGGTGACAAACAGACGGATCGATGGGTCATCTATCTGTCCCACCTCCTCATCGAGGTTGAATTTTCGCTCTTCGCTCATAGGCCTAATGTTAGGGAGGATTGGGCGTTTGTCAAACCCTTGCTTCTTGTATTC
>DAOVCF010000173.1 GCA_030670165.1 Candidatus Stahliibacteriota bacterium
GCAAGGATGGATGATGGAGAACTGGAAGAATCCGTCAGGCTTCAGGACGCGGTAGGTCTCCTTGATCGCACGTTGCGGATCGGCCATATCCATCAGGCTCATGAACGCGGCGACGAAGTCAAATGATGAATCCTCAAAAGGTAGCTCTGCAGCATTGGCCGTCTGGTAGCAGACACCCAGGGATTCTTCTTCTTCCTTCTCCTTCGCATGTCGAATAAAGGTTTTGGAGATATCTATACCCGTCATCTTCGACCCGAGCGAGGCAAGGATTCTCGTATTGTGCCCCTCGCCGCAGCCTATATCCAAACCGGAGAGTCCCTCGATATCAGGCAACATAGCGAGAAACGCCGGGGTGTTCAGATAGTCTCGCGTTACGTCCATCCCCATGCGGGAGAGCTTGGTCCAGGCCTCAGCGTTCTCCTCCCAGTACCTTCCTACCTCTCTATCATCCAAGAGACCTCCTTGCGAATGGTTTTGATGATTCCCAAGAATATAGTGATCACCTCTATAATTGCAAGCCATTACCTGACGTGAGAGGACGAGATTTTGTTGATACAATCCCTACCTTAGCGGGATAATCTTTTGGATCGACGATGACGCCCCGGGTTCGGCATGGCCGCAGACCGCACTTGACACCTCATGATTTCTCTTTAAGATGCAGTGATGAGACGAGCCTTGGCTACCCTCGCGTTGCTTTGGGGATTTGTGATGCTTTCGGCGCGGCCTGCCAATCCCCTTTCGGTAGGGGCCGATCTCATGCTTTCTATCTATCAGAAACTTATCTCACCTCTTCAGGGCGGGCATATCTGCAACTTCTCGCCCACGTGTTCTGCTTTCAGCAGACAGTCTTATCGACTCTACGGCCTCCTCTGGGGGACGCTCATGACCTTTGACAGGCTCGAGCGCTGCAACCCCGGAGCTTGGAGACACTTGGGAACCTATTACTCACATATAGCGAACGAGAAACTCTACGACCCGCCTTGCAATCATAACCTGCCTGCGAGACTTAAAGAGCAAAAGGCAAAATCGAAAGATACACCCTCTGAGGTTGAAAAGGAAGAACTTGATTAACCTCCTTGCGGTGCTTCTTTTCGCCCAGGCGCCTATTGACTTCGCCGACTACCTTTACTCCGCCGGAGATTACCGTAGGGCAGCGCTGGAGTACGAACGCATCGGGATCCTTGAGCTAACCGACAGTGCATGGGCATCTTACGCGCTTCTGCGGGCGGGAGAGGCACTCCTTAAGGCAAACGAGCCGGAGCGTGCCGCAAGCCTCTACTCATTTGGAATAGACAACCTTTCTGATGATCGAGAACGTTTCACCTACGGTCTCTTGCGTGCCGAGTTTGCGCAGGATCACTTCGATCGGGTAAACGAACTGGCATCGTCACTTGAAGGGACGGATTTTACATACCCCTCAGCGGTTTACCGATCATTCAGTCTGGTGTTCTTAGGTGATACGGCCTCGGCCACTCGTTGCCTTTCTTTGCTCGATCGTAATGGTTTTGTGGATTCGACGATAGCCCTTATCAACATCCCTTTTACGCATCGAAGCCCCTTCCTCTCTGCCGGACTCTCCACGCTTCTCCCCGGTGCGGGTCAGGCATACTGCGGACGCTGGGGCGACGCATGGCAGTCGTTTTCGGTTACCGTCCTTTTCGCCGGAGCTGCCGCTTACTACTTCCTCCTCTCGCCGGACACATCGGCAGTCAACACCGTAAAGGGAACTGTCACCGCATCCCTGGGAGGCCTCTTCTGGCTTGCAAACATCTATGGCGCGGCAAACTCAGCACTGGACTACAACGACTACGCGAAACGCAAGCGTCAAGAACAACTGCGTAACCTTCTTAACCGCTTCGATCTGGAACCCGAGATAAAGCGCCCGTGAACGCCCTCCTCGCCCTCCTCCCATTTTTTGCGACCACGCATGAGCCGGATCTTACGAATATTGAACGACTTGCCGACAGCCTCTACGCCTACGGCTCCTTCGATGCCGCGGCGCTGGAATACAAGAGAAGCATATATCTTTCGTCTTTCGACACCACCGGATCAGTCGATAGCCTCCTTACGCGTGCAAAACTCGCCTTGTCCCTCTACCGTAACGGAGAGCAAAAAGAGGCGGATGCAATCCTCTACTCGCTCGAAGGCCCGATGGTGCGGATGGCTAGAGCGGTGCTTTTGATAGAGGAGGGCAACCCGTATCTCGCGGCAAGGGCGGTAGATTCGGCAACCTGCGAGACGTTCGGCGCACCTGCCTACCGATTGCGTGGCTGGGCATATATGGAAGCTCACGAGTTCAAAAAGGCATCCGAGGAATTCTGCAAGGCTGGCGAGGATTCGCTGGCGGTGTTGGTTGCAGAGCTGGTCGAGATCAAGCTGAAGAACCCCAAGACCGCCAGGCTCCTATCCATAATACCCGGGCTGGGCGAGGCCTACGCGGGAAGACCCTTATTTGGTCTCTGGGCTCTTGCGGTCAACGCGGGGGACACCTACCTTATAATCAACGCCATCCTCAAGCAGCGCTATGTGGACGCCTTGCTGGTCTACACATTTCTCTGGCAGCGGTTCTATGCCGGCTCGATGGCCAACGCCGACAGGTTTGCAAGCGATTGGAATGAAAGGGCTTATAAAGATGCCCTCGACCCCATCCGCGAACGGTTCGGCGAGCGCGAGGCGCTAAGCCTCGACCTTGCGGCACTTGCGAGGCTCAGTGCACCTTAAACCCAGTCAGGTTTATATCGCACTCGTCACGATTATGGGGTCCCCGCAAGAGCGCGAAGCGATCTTGTGGGGTAAAAAAGGTGGTCAAAAGCTGGTCAGAAGGTGGACAAAAGGTGGACAAAAGGTGGACAAATCAAGGATAATTTTCCGGGGTCCCCATAAAGCTACGAAGTAGATTTGTGGGGTAAAAAAAGCTGGTCAAAAGCTCCCCAAAAGCTGGTCATTTGAGGGTGATTTCTGGTGATTTTGGGTGAATTTTGCACTTTGAACCGAAGGGTTGCGTTTGCTGAATAATTTGAGTTAATTTGATAGCTACCGCTTTCCCCTCCCCCCGGCACTTCGTGCCGACCCACTCCACAAGGGAGGGGGAAAAACGGCGTCATGAGATTGCTCCCTGCGTTTGCACTTCAAAACCTTGCAACGACATAAAGGTAGCAGTTAAAACACACCGTCGTTGCGAGATTTTGTCAGACAAAATCGAAGCAATCTCATGGCACTCACCTCAGGAGCAAAAGGAGGAAAGGATTAAAAATTCCTCGATGAGATTGCTTCGTCGCTGCGCTCCTCGCAATGACCAGTTCTACTACTCCCCTCCCTTGACGGTGAGGGCTACCCTCCAAAGGAAGCTTAAAAAGGGAGGGCGAAACACATAATCACCCCCACCTTTATCCTCCCCCGTCGAGGGGGAGGTAATTTACGATTGACAAAGTCACAGCAAAAATACCCCTCCCTTGACGGGACAGCGTGCCCCTTGGGATACTTTGTATCCCATAGGGTAGGGGGTAGGGGGAGGGTGATTAAATCACCCCAAACGGCTGCCAGAGTATGGAATTCAATGTCAGTATCATTACACTCTATTGAGATGGGGTGCGGGCCGACCTAAAGGTCGGCCCCTACGAACTTACCCCGATATGTGTAGCGCGGACTCTCCAGTCCGCGGAATAAGCTGGAAAGTCGACCCCTACGAACTTCCAATCTGCAAATCTTCTAATCTTGTAATCTTCAAATCTGCGTAATCTGCGGATAAAACAAAAGGCACGGCAGGGCTTCAAAACCTTGCAACGACAGTTAAAGGGCTATTGCCCTTCCTGCCTCCTG
>DAOVCF010000084.1 GCA_030670165.1 Candidatus Stahliibacteriota bacterium
CCGAGCTCAACCCTTTCCTCGGTATCGAAGACGAACTTGCCGCGGCGCCACCCTAGTATCTCCCTGACCGCCCTCAGACCTGAGAGTTTTGAGGTCTTGCCGCATTTTACGAGACCCTCACCGAAGACTATCGTCCCCTCATCACCGCCCGAGTAGATGTGCAGTGTGCCGGAACGGTTACCCATAAGGATAAGCTGCAGGATATCGGATAAGGGATAATCTTTAAGGGTTCCGTCAAGCCTCATTAATTACTTCTCCTGACAGCCCCTAAAGAAACACCCGGATTAACTGGTGGTTTTGAACTTCCCAATCTTGCGAAACTTTTCTATGCGCTTCTCGATCAGGTCCTGGGGGGAAAGTGGTTCGAGTTCGGCCAGGGCTTGACTGATTTGCTCTTCTATAAACTTGGCGGCCAGCTGCCAGTCGCGATGCGCTCCTCCGGGCGGCTCAGGGATAACCCCATCTATGACGCCGTGATCAAGGTTATCGCGGCTCGTGAACTTCAAGGCCTCCGCAGCCTGCGGGGCCTTGGCGCTGTCACGCCAGAGGATAGAAGCACAGCCCTCAGGCGAGATCGTCGAGTAGAAGGAATACTCAAGCATGTAGATACGGTCGCCGACCCCGATGGCCAGGGCACCGCCCGAACCGCCCTCGCCGGTCACTATCACAATGACAGGGGTTCTGAGCACCGCTATCTCCTGAAGGTTGCGTGCGATTGCCTCGGACTGACCGCGTTCCTCCGCACCGATCCCGGGATCAGCACCAGGGGTATCCACGAAGTTGACGATGGGCATGCCGAACTTCTCAGCCAGCTTGTAGATGCGCAGGGCCTTGCGGTAGCCCTCCGGATGTGGCATCCCGAAGTTGCGGCGAATCCTCTCCTTGGTGTCGTGTCCTTTTTGATGCCCGACCAAAACCAACGAGTGTCCACGAAAACGCGCTATACCGGTCACAATCGCCGGATCATCGGCAAATCCACGATCACCGTGAAGCTCGGTGAAATCGGTAAAAAGATAGGGAACCAGATCAAGTGTGTAAGGACGGCGCGGATGACGGGCAAGCTGGACTATCTGCCACCGGGTGAGCCTGGAGTAAACCTTGCGGCGCAGCTTCTTAGCCTGTTTTTGAAGCTTGGCGATCTCACTATCCACCCCTTCAAGACCGCGCAGAGCCTCTATGCGCTTCTCAAGCTCTACTATTGGCTTCTCGAAATCGAGCAAAAATTCAGCCATCAATCGAATGCAAGGTTGAGGCTTACCCGATGCGTCAGCCCGAGGTCAAGCCTGTTATAAGGAACAATGGCGTAGTCTAAAGAAATCCAGTCGTGCTGCACACCCAGGCCGAAGGTAAGGAATTCTGAAGGTGAGAAAAGCTTCAGCTCCTCATCCATATACAAGAACTTGGCCCCGGCGCGAAGAGCAAGGAGATCGAAAAGCCCTACCTCCAGACCGGTACGCAGACCGGGTTCCTTCTCGTAAGGACGGTAAAGGAAATCCAGATTGAGGACCGTGGCAAACTCCTCGGTCCAATCGTGGGCGTAGCTGCCGCCCACCCGGATACTCATAGGCGGCTTAAAACCTTCTGCATCCAGATGCATGTCAAAACCAAAGTCGAGCACCGAAAACCCCAGATCAAAACCTGAGAAGGGCGTATAGTTCAGGCCCACATCAAATCCCCAGGTATGAGCCGCATAGGTCCATAGACGTTCGTGGTAGTATCGGGCGATAAGCCCTACGCGTGTCCCTCGAACCACCTCAACACCAGCCCCTAAACCCAGGGAAAGGTCTACAAAGTAGTAGCTGCCCAGGGGGTCGGGAGAGCCGATGCTGTCGCGCAGCTCTATCTCACCGCTCGTAAAGTAAATCGCCTCTGCACCGATCGAGAACCGACCCAGCCTGCGCTTGATAAGGAGTGAACCCTGAGAGGTGCCGAGAAACCATAAGGCATGATTCATGGAGGCTTCAATGCCAGGACCTTTAACCAGAAGGGCAGGATTCCATCTGAGAGCGTTGGCCGATGAGGCTCCGGCCACACCTGTCTCCCCCATTCCCGACTCACGCGCACCGGTCGCTATCTTAAGCGAGGCATAACCCTGCGCCGCCGTAAGCATGAAAAATACCCCACTTGTCAAAAGAAGCAAAATGCTGGTCTTAAAACCAGCGTTGCTAAGCTTCGATGATCTCGACATTGGCGCGCGGCAAACGTATACGTTCTTTCCCTGCAAGCTCCACCTCCAGGATTCTGACCTTTGATTCGGTCTCTATCTCCTCAAGATCAACAGGCAGGCCGACCACCGTGCCGATGCCGCCGAAGTGCGGCTCACGGATAATCCTTATCTGCATTCCGACCCTGAGTCCTTCCTCAAGCGAACCCTTGCTTCGCTCTTTCCCTGTGACTTCGCGCGGCACTATGATCTCAGGACGTATCACGCCCGCGCGGATCTGCGTTGCACCGTTTATCGAAGCACGCTGCCCGTCAAGCTCGGAAAGAAGCTCAAACGTTCGCGGAGCCATAGGCATCCGACCAAAACCCTCGGTTACCACAACTGTAAGCCCTATCGCCTCGGCGCCCGTAATGGCCACGCCTATATCGTAACCCAGAACCTGCTTGATCGAGGAATCCTCAATCCCGCCGACGACCATACCTCTTATACCAAGTTCGGCTCCGCGCTGGATTGCCTCGGCGGTGACGAGCGAACCGCCCACCACCACGCAGCCCTTCAGATCAGGGGTAAGCATCTTCGCCTCAAGCACCTCATCAGGACTTGCAGCAAGGAGCTTAATCGTCCCACGACACTCTCCACCGAATCCGAATATACCCTGGATCAGGCTGCCTGTGGTCTTAACCCTCACGCCTTCATTTGCAAAAACCTCAACAACCTCGCCGTCAATGTAGGCATCAACCTCAACCGGTAGAGGCGGCTCGCGAAGGATTACCTGCCCGGTTATCGGGGAAACACTTTCCACCGTACCTGAAATTGGAGATTGGACATTAGACTTGAAGATACCCAAAAACCCCTTGGTTTGAGCGATCTCCTCACCCTTCTTTATGGACTCTCCCGGTTTCTTGAGCATAAACTCAGGGACATCCGAAGCCAGAACACCAAGAAGTTGACCTACGTTGAGCGTGGCCACGTTGCCCGGAAGCGCGGTGCGGGCGACTATTGTATCGCCTTTAACCTTCTGGCCATTGGCGACCATCACCTCACCCTTTAAGGGAAGCCTGCGCTCCTTTGCTATCTTTGTTGAGGCCGTTACCTTAAGTCCCGGCGTGTATGCGTGCGCCAAATGTTCCTCCTTGAATTATCCCTGATTATAGGTGCTTAACCCCGCCTGTCAACCGGTGAGTAGGATAACAAGGCTGTAGATTAAAGACGTCATTGCGAGCCTCGAAGAGGCGTGGCACCGAAGGATGACCGCAGGGAATAATCTCTCCGGGGTCCCCGCACGGCTACGAAGTAGACGTGTGGGGTAAAAGTTCCCCCTCCCTGATGGAGGGGGACGGCGGTTTACCGCCGGGGGGAGGGGTTCCCTGCGATCTTTTGTCGCTCTGCGAGAAAAGGAGCATTAATTTCGTGGGGTATTTAATGATTTGGCGGAGATTGGGTGAGGAAGGCAAGGAGATGAATTGCTTGACAACCGCTAATCACCGCATATTATTTACTATGTTCAAATTCATGAAGGAAAAGGACCCTAGATATCATCAAACCACCTTATGGCAGCCCAACATCGCTAAGTCCTTTAATCCAAATGCTGACGTTATAATAGCACACGGTGATAGCATAGATATACTACAAACACTACCAGATGATTTATTCCAGCTAATCATCACGTCACCGCCATACAATGTAGGAAAAGAGTACGAAAATGCAAAAACTCTTGGGGTATATTTAGAGGGGTTAGAACCGATCATAAAAGAATTAGTGCGGGTGTTATCCCCTGAGGGGTCTCTCTGTTGGCAGGTAGGGAATTACATCGACAAGTTCGAGGTGTTCCCGCTTGATATGTATTACTATCCGATTTTCAAGAACCGCGGGTTGAAACTTCGTAATCGGATCGTGTGGCACTTCGGGCATGGCCTCCACGCCAAGAAAAGATTCTCAGGTCGATACGAAGTGTTACTCTGGTTCACCAAAGGAGACGATTACATATTCAACCTAGACGATGTTCGGGTCCCTGCGAAATACCCAGGCAAAACGTATTACAAGGGACCTAACTACGGTAAACCCTCAGGCAACCCGTTAGGTAAGAACCCTTCGGACATATGGAAGATCGTGCTGAAGGATTGGGAGACCGGTTTGTGGGAGATTCCCAACGTGAAAGCAAACCACCCAGAGAAAACCATCCACCCTTGTCAATTCCCTATAGAGCTCGTTGAGCGCTGCGTGCTGGCTTTGACGAATAAAGGTGGGTGGGTGTTGGACCCTTTTTCTGGAGTTGGCTCAGCATTGCTGGCCGCTTTGCGGCACAACCGCAAGGCAATGGGATGTGAAAGGGAGAAGGAGTACATAGAGATCGCCAAACGAAGGATCGCTGACTTCTATGCAGGAAAACTTCCGTATCGCCCCCTGGGTAAGCCTGTGTATCGACCGACGGGACGGGAAAAGGTCAGTAGGATTCCTGAGAAGTGGCGTAAGAAAAAGGAGGGTTGATGAGAATTGTCGGGAAGTATTCCTTTAACCAAGGAGAGGAGGAAATAACAACCCGCCTTCCTAAATCCCTGAGGGAAATTGAAGATGCTATCGCATCAATAAACGCTGAGGAACACAGAACCAAGAAAAGCAAAGAAAAAACAATGAAAGGCAAAATGCTTTTCGACCCTACCTCTCTCAACAAGGCATTCAAAAAAATCCTGAAGCCACTTGGGTGGGAACGCCCACGTGTACATTGTAATTACTCTACAGAATACTTCATTGAGGGTTACCGTGGTGAGACTACTGGACGAAGACACGCTTATCGCGAGATGGACTTTGTCAAGGATAAGTTGGGTATAGAAGTTCAGCTCGGAAAGTATTCTTTCATGGTCTACAATGTGTGTGCGAAGATGACCATCTTCCACAAACTCGGAATAATCGATTATGGAATTGAGATTGTTCCAGTGAAGGAATTTGCTGCGGAGATGTCAACCGGGGTTTCTTACTTTGAACAGTTCGTTTGGGATCTTGAGCACCGGGGAGTATCCGATATTGATATTCCTGTTTTTATTCTCGGGATTACCTCCGTTGATGATCCTTCCCAAGGCGCAAAGGGTATGAAGTAACCAGGTCTCTTCAAATAAGCTTTGCCTTTCCAGAGAAGCTCTACATATTAAATAGACATCCTGCCCTAATTTTGTCAACCTTGCGCCCCCTCCCCCGTCACCTTTACATCCAATTCTTCACCCCAGACGTCTGCTCCGCCTTCGTCCGGGGACCCCACACCGTTTGCTACGAAGTCGCCCATCAGCCATCTGCGTCAATCTGCGGATAGAAAAAACCCTGTCCAACTTTACACCCCAGACGTTGCCTGCGCGTTCACCCCATCATTTTAAAATTTGCAATTTGCTCCGAAGGACGACGCTTGCGGAGTTCCGAAGGGCGACATTTGTGGAGCAATCTGTCAATCTTCAATCTGTAATTGCAACGCAGTCGCCCTTATTGCTGTCAGCCGTGAGCCGTGAGCTGTTAGCTTCCCCTTCCATTTTGCATTTTGACTTTTGATATTGCGACGAAGTCGCGCCCCTGCTGTCAGCCCCTTAAATTTGCATTTTGCATTTTGACTTTTGATATTGCGACGAAGTCGCGTTCCTGTCCCCTTTTTGACCAACTTCTGACCAGCTTTTACACCCCAGACGTCTGTTTCGCATCCGCCCGAAGACCCCACACCGTTTGCGACGAAGTCGCGCCCCTCAGCCATCTGCGTAATCTGCGGATAGAAAATTCCTGTCCGATTTTCCTTCCTCCCAAAAATCTGTGCCAATCTGTGTCATCTGTGGTTAAAAATTCCTGCCCGTTTTCGTTCCCCTTAAGATCTGCGTCATCTGCGGATTCATCGCCTGACGGCTATCAGCCCCCCTAGGAGCTCACTGCAAACAGCTTACAGCTCACGGCAAACAGCTTACAGCTCACGGCTGACGGCTTACAGCTCACGGCTGATGGCCCCTTGACTTTGCATTTTGATATTTGCATTTTGACTTTTGCAGTGCGCGCGTCAGCGCGCTTTTGTCCACCTTTTCCACCCCACGAATCTGCTCCGCATCCGTCCCATCATTTTAAAATTTGCATTTTGCATTTTGCAATCGCGACGAAGTCGCGCCCTTGTCCCCTTTTTGTCCCCTTTTTGTCCCCTTTTTGTCCACCTTATTTCCCCTTGACCTGGGCGTCAGATGTGAGTAGTATTCGTCAAAACACGTGAATCTACGGAGGAAATTATGGCAAAAGAGTTTAAGTACAAACCGCTTAAGTCGCCAAGGGGCAACAAGTTACACTGCAAGGGCTGGCACCAGGAGGCGGCGCTGAGGATGCTTTACAACAACCTCGACCCTGCCGTAGCCGAGGACCCAAAAAATTTAATCGTTTACGGCGGCACCGGCCGCGCAGCCCGCAACTGGCCTGCGTTTGCGGCGATCGTCCGCTCGCTCAAGCAGTTGGAAAACGATGAAACCCTACTGGTTCAGTCGGGAAAACCGGTGGGGGTGTTCCGCACGCATCCCTATGCGCCACGGGTACTTATAGCGAACTCGCTTCTGGTGCCTGCCTGGGCCAACTGGGACGAGTTCCGCCGGCTGGAAGCGCTGGGGCTGATCATGTACGGCCAGATGACCGCCGGCTCCTGGATTTACATCGGCACCCAGGGCATCATCCAGGGCACGTACGAAACCCTGTCAGAGCTTGCCCGACAACACTTTGCGGGATCGCTCAAAGGCAAACTCACGTTAACCGCGGGCATGGGCGCGATGTCCGGCGCACAGCCTTTGGCCGTAACCATGAACGACGGCTGCTGCCTGGACGTTGAGGTCAACCCGGCAAAGATCGAGAGGAGAGTAAAGGAAGGCTTCTGCGACCGAATGACTACAAAACTCGACGAGGCGCTGCGCTGGTGCGACAAGGCCAAGAAAGCTGGAGAACCCCTTTCAGTGGGACTGGTGGGCAACGCATCCGACGTGCATCCGCAACTTATAAAACGGGGCATCATCCCCGATATAGTCACCGACCAGACCTCGGCGCATGATGAACTCAACGGCTACGTGCCCGGCAAGATGACGCTCAAGCAGGCTCTGGCGCTCCGTAAGAAGGATCCCAAGGGCTACATCAAAGCAAGCTTCGAGTCCATGGCAAGACATATGGAAGCCATGCTTGCGATGCAAAAGGCCGGCGCGGTGGCGTTCGACTACGGGAATAATATCCGCGGCCAGGCCCAGAAGGCAGGCGTGAAAAATGCGTTCGACATCAAGGGATTCGTGCCGCTTTATATCAGACCGCTGTTCTGCCGTGGCAAGGGCCCGTTTAGGTGGGCAGCGCTTTCGGGAAAAAAATCTGACATCTACGCCACCGACGAACGGGTACTGAAGCTGTTCCCTGAGGATGAGATGCTTCACCGATGGATTCGCAAGGCGCGCGAAAAGGTGCCTTTCCAGGGTCTGCCCTGCCGCATCTGCTGGCTGGGTTACGGCGAGCGCGACCGCTTCGGTCTTGAGATAAACAAGATGGTCAAGCAGGGCAAGGTGCAAGCGCCTGTGGTGATGGGCCGCGACCATCTGGATGCAGGTTCGGTGGCGTCGCCCAACCGGGAGACCGAGGCTATGTTGGACGGCTCGGACGCCATTGCAGACTGGCCGATACTTAATGCGCTTTTGAACACCGCGTCGGGCGCTTCGTGGGTCTCGGTGCACCACGGCGGCGGGGTCGGCATGGGGCTTTCGATACATGCGGGACAGGTAACCGTGGCCGACGGCACCGCAGCCATGGCCAAGAGGATAGAACGCGTGCTGACCAACGATCCAGGCATCGGCATTGCAAGACACGCAGATGCGGGGTACGACATTGCGGTGAAAGTAGCTAAAGCACACAAAATCAAGATACCCATGCGTAAGTAATTTCCCCTCCCCTGGTAGGAGGGGTCGGTGGCTCAAAGAGACACCGGGGGAAGGGGGATCGGACTCCCCGCCCCCTTTATCCCCCTACCCTATGGGGTGCCTGCACCCCAAGGGGCACACTGTCCACCAAGGAGGGGGACGTAATAGGTATATTCCCTTCGGGAATAGATGATTCCGCAAG
>DAOVCF010000055.1 GCA_030670165.1 Candidatus Stahliibacteriota bacterium
GCTTCAGACGATAGGAAAGCAAACCAGTTTGTCAGGGTAAGAAAGGAGTTATGATGCAGCCACGAGATGCGGAAAACCAGGAAGCTAAAGTCGACAAAACCATTATCACGGTCTCCGTGGTTTTGGGCGGCATATACTTCCTTCTAATATTCGGGTACATAGCTTTGATTGCGTTTCTGTTTTCACGAACCTGGTAGTATTCTTCAAGGGCGAGCAAATACGCCAATCCCTGCTTCTATCTCTTTCCATGAACACCGGGGATTAGGGGACGAAAAATTTAAGTCTACCTTGAGGTTAATCCTTCTCGACCGCCTTGAACTCCACCGACTTATCGGAGCGGGGTACTGCGATGATCTGACAGGGATAGGTAAGTGCCATGGTAACCATGGCGTCTGGGGGCGGGGATTCTTCAAGATACTCAACCACAAGTCTCTTTGGCCCATCTAGCACGCGCTGAATCGAAATACTGTATCCGCCGGTGGGCTTTTCGCCAGAAAAGACACCCACAAGCATCCGGGTAGAGAAATCAACCTCTGGAGCAGGAAGCTTGTTGCCTTCGCCGGTTATCACCATGCAGTAGCGATTCCAGAACGCCTCCCAGCTCTCTGCATCGCGGAAGACCATACCGCCTGATTCAGGATACTGCAAACCACTGCAAGGTATCGATTCGAGTGGGGAGACCGGTTTAAGGGTCTTCACGTTGGAACACCCCATCATCAATAAGAGGGCCACAATAGACCCTAAGATGAATTTGCTTATCATACTTTCTCCTCGCCCATCTCAGTGAACTCATCCTCCCTGAAGGTTGCCAATGGTAAAGGATCGGTGAGGGAGCGACCCGCGTGGATATCCAGCTCCTTCTGGGCGGTGGTGGAGATGAGGGTGAAGAGCTGGCCGACCCTGATATCATGTGGACAGGCCTGCTCGCACATCCCGCAGGCAACGCAGGAAAGCCCGATGTGGTTCATGCGCCCCAGGTGGAACAGTATCTCATCGCGCGGCATCGCGAGGATACCGCGACGCTGGGTCCACTCCTCGTAGCGCGGTCCTTCGAAGTGAAAGGTGGCGGAGTCGAAAAAGCACTCGTTGCAGTAGCACACCGGACACATTGTTCGACAGTTGTGACAGTCGATGCATTTGGCAAAGAATTTTACGAGGCCCTCGATGCCGGCGACTTCTTTCTTTAGCTCTGCCAGATTCTTCTCCATGAACGCGGTACGCTTCTCCGTTTCTTGCTTAAGTGATGCCTCGCGACTGGAGGTATCGGAAAGTTCTGCGTCGAGGGCTACGTGCTTGAGTATCTCTTCACCCTTGTCGGTCTTGGCTTCCAGGATAATTCCGCCTTCGGCCCCGAAGGTGCCGATGTTGATGTCGGCCACCGGTGCGGTGGGATGCTCGCACATGCGGCAGACGGGACGGATTTGATCTTCGGTGAAATCGGAGAATCCAGGAATGGTATCGGACGCCTTCTCTTCGAACGTCTCAGGCTCCACCGTTCCCGGGCAGTCGCGGGTGATTAAAAGAACGTTATCAAGGCTGATCTGGCGCAGTTTGACCAGTTCCACCGCGGCCCTGGATTCGCAAGGACGAAGTAGGACGGCGACAGTGTGTTCAGGATCGGCGAACCGGGTGATCTTGGAAAGTTGAACGGCAGTGGATAAAGGCATGACCGGAGCGAACGGAAAGGTTTCCTCAAGGGAATCCTTGGAGGATAGCAGAGCGGGGAATATCTGGTTCAAGCCAGCCTTGCGTGCGGGTAGGAGAGCTGAGGAGATAAGATTGGCCTCGAAGAGCTCGGCAAAGAACTCACGGGTCGCCTCGCGAGGATTCAGATCCTTCTTGTAGATTCCAACCATCGTTACACCTATGTCTGCGTGGATTTGCCCATGGGGTTGGGGCCTTTCTCTTTGATCTCTTCAGTCATCTGGCGCACCACCTTGGCAAACCTCACCCCTTCTGCGGCCGAGATCCAGCGCAGCCACACCCGGTCAGGATCGAGATCAAGGGTTGTGAGGATGGATTTTAGGAGGGCCACCCTGCGCCTGGCCTTGTAGTTTCCGTTCACGTAATGACAATCGTTGGGGTGGCAACCGCCTATTAAAACACCGTCGGCACCTTCAAGAAGTGCTTTGATAACGTAGCTTGCGTCCACCGAACCGGAGCACATCACGCGTATAGGCCGCACGTTGGCCGGATACTGGATACGCGAGGTGCCTGCCAGGTCAGCCGCAGCAGCTGTGCACCAGTTGCAGAAAAAACCTACGATCTTGGGATCAAATTCCTTTTCCATTAATCGCCTCTTTCAGTTTGGGCCAGCATTACATCAATCATACGGAATGCCTGATCACTTTCAAGTGTCAACAAATGCGCCGCCTGCGAAGGGCAGGCCGAGGCGCAGATTCCACAACCTTGACAGATCGCCTCTATCACCCTGGCGGACATGAGATCATCGTCCATCACCCGTGCGGAGTTGGGACAGGCGTCGATGCAGATACCGCAGAAGGCGCACCGCCGGGTATTTGTACGGGCAACGTAGTACTTTGGCGCGAGCTTTTCGGCACGCAAGAAGACCAGAGCCTTGGCGACAGCGGCGGATGCTTCGGTGAGTGACTCAGTGAGTCTTTTAGGTCCCTTGGCCAGACCGGCGGCGAACATGCCATCCACCTCAAGCTCGGTGGGCCTGAACTTGGGGTTGACCTCGGCAAAGAATCCGAACTTGTCGAAGGAGACAGGCTTGTCGTTGTAGAGAATGGGAAGGGTGGAGGCAACGATGCCGTTGGCCAGCACGACGCTGCCTGCCGAGAGCTCGACCGTGGCATCAAGGAGTCGATCGAATACGGACACCACCAGCTTACCGTCACGCCTGGAGACCGTGGGGGGATTATCCTTCTCGTATCGAATGAAGTTCACGCCCAGCTCGCGCGCCTTGAGATAGTAGAGTTCGCTAAGCCCCCAGCTCATCACGTCCCGGGCGATTATTGTGACCTCCACCTTGGGATTCGCTTCCTTGAGTGCAATGGCATTGGCCAGAGCGCGCCTGCAACATACACGGGAGCAGTAGGGATGCTCCTCGTTGCGCGATCCCACGCACTGTATCATTACCACAGATTTCAGATCGTCGGTCTCTCCTTTTGAAATCCGTCCGGCAAAATCTCTTTCACTTATCACACCTTCCAGCCCCCAGCCGAACTCATCCTTCTTGGGTTCGTACTCCTGGGCACCTGTGGCAAAGAGAATTATCGCAGCACCCCGTATCAGTTCTTTCTCACCCCGCTTGAGATGCGCGGTGAACTTGCCCAACTCACCCTCGATTCGATCGAGGGTGGTGTTGGTGAGTAGTTCGATCTTTTTGGATTTTTTTACTTTCTTGATGAGATTCTCTAGGAAAGGCGCCGGTTCAAATCCTTCAAGGGTTCTGGAGAGTTTTCGGGCCTGACCGCCAGGCTGTTCGGTTTTTTCGATAAGGGTTACCGAGACTCCAACGTCGGCGAACTGTCTGGCCGCCCACAGACCGGCAGCGCCTGCTCCAACGATAAGAGCGCGTCCGAAGGGCTGCACCGGCTCCGCTGAATCGAAGCTGAGAAGACGCAGCTTCTCGGCATGCGCCAGAGCCAGGGTCAACGCGGCTTCGTTGAACTTAGATGCATCCTCATATCCCCACAGCACCGGCTCGCGAAAATCGAGATACTCAAGCTGTGCAGGATGCCAGCCAAGTTCCTGAACACGTTCCTTGAGTAAACGCTCCGCTTTGTTGGGCGCAGGACCTGCTACCACCAACCGGTCGAGCTCCTTTTCCTTGATGAAGTTCTCGAGTTCGCTAAGCCCCTTCCCGGTTTCGGTGTAGTTGATAAACGCCGTTGTAATGCCTTTTTCGGCAAAGAAGGTTTTGATGGCATCCTTGTCCAGCCCATCGTCGTCACCCACCGGGTCGAAGACAACTCCAACTTTAGGGAATGGCTCAACTGACTTCGGAGGTGTGTTACGGGTCTTAGGTATCCCCAAGAGCGACGCGATTCGTCCAGCCGCGGCCTGCGCCTCGGTTATCGAGTCGGGCAGATCCTTGGGTCCTCCTGCCGATCCGATGGCGAACACCTTCGGATTGGCGGTTCCGATCTCCGAACCGACCTCAATCTTTACGAACCCCTCGTTGGTCTCAAGCTCAAACAGGTTTGCAAAATCGTCCGCCCTGCCTTCCTGCCCCACCACGAGCGTAACGAGATCAAATTCCTCTTTGTGGAACTTGCCGTCCTCGGACTCGTAGTGGACGATGAGGTTGTTGTCTTGATCCTCCTCGACCTTGGCCGGTCTGCACGGTATCCAGCGGACATCTGGCAACGTCTCTTCCATATAAGAATAGTATGGTTTTCCATATCCCCTTCTGTCCATGTAGAAAATGGTTAGCTCGGTATCCGGATATTTATCCCCCAGCATCCGCGCTTCCTTGGCACCGTACATGCAGCAGGCAGTCGAGCAGTAGGGATGCAACCTATCGCGCGAGCCGGCGCAGAACACGAACGCCACCTTCTTGGGTTCGGAGCCGTCAGACGGGCGCTTCAGTTCGCCCTGGGTCGGACCCATGTCAGAAAGAATCCGTTCCAGCTCCAGGCTGGTTACGACGTTGGGGAAGCGTACCCCAAGTTCTGTAAGATATGCCGGATCGATTAAAGAAAAGCCGGTGGCTATCACCACCGCATCTGCTTCCAGCGATATTTCACGAGGCTGCATCTCGAGATCGATGCAGTCTGTAGGACACACCTTTACGCACTCGCCGCAGCGAGTGCAGTTTTCTCCGTCAATCACCCAGGTGGGAGGAATAGCCATCGGATAACGGGTGTAGGCGGCCTTGCGCTTGCCAAGGAGGTTGAACTCGTCCGGGACCTCCACCGGGCATACGTCCTCGCACTTCCGGCACCGCACACACAAGCGAGGCTTGATGTAGGCAGGCTCCTGGTTGAAGTAGAGTTTGAGCCTTTCGCCCTTGAGCTTTTCAACGTTCCAGAGTGTTGAGAGGTTGTAGATGTCAAGACCTTCTGCCCCAAGGTCTCGGCGCAGGCAGAGTTCAGATACGCCAGGCTCCACGCGGGAACGAAGCTGGCAGAACCCGCACGCGTCGTTGGGGAACTGCTTGTCAAGCTGGCCGATTGTGCCAAGCAAGTGGGATTGCTTTTCTATGAGAGATACCTTGAACCCCAGATCGTTGAGTGCCAGTGCAGCCGCGATGCCTGCCGCTCCTCCGCCAAGAACCACCACGTGTCTTTCAAATTCCTTAACCTTCTTAGCCATCAGTAATCCCTGGTCGCTTCCTCAATCATGGCAAAAAGCTGGGTCCTGGTGGCGTTACGCAATCTCATCGCCTGGGACGGACACGCCGCCGCGCACGCCCCGCAGCCCTCGCACAGCGCCTCGTTGACCTCAGCCTTCTTCTTAACCGGATCGACAGTCGACGCGTCGTAGGGACATACCTCTTCGCAGATGCCGCACCCGGTGCAGATATCAGGATCGACCTCAGCAATCAAAGGCTCGCGCTCCAGGGTCTCGCGGGAAAACATGGCCAGCACCTTCCCCGCCGCACCCGACGCCTGACAGACGACATCGGTTATATCCTTGGGAAACTGGATCGCACCGGCAACGAATACACCGCCGGTTAAGGTTTCAATAGCACGCAGCTTGGGGTGGGCCTCGGAAACCCAGCCGTACTCGTCGGTTGCCAGGCGTAGCTTTGAAGCAAGTTCAGCAGTACCTTTTGAGGGCAGCATTGCCGGAGCCACCACCACCAGGTCGGCCTCGAGCTGAATCGGCTGTCCGGCCAAGGTATCTTCTGAGAACACCGTAACCTTGCCGTCGTGTTCGTAGAGCCTTGATACCTTGCCCCTGATAAAGGTAGCGTGACTTTCCTCCATGGTACGTGCGTAAAACTCCTCGTAGCGCTTGCCGTTGGTTCGGATGTCTATGTAGAAAAGGTACGCCTCGCCGTCTTCAACCGCGTGCTTGTATAGCATGGCCTGCTTCACGAGATACATGCAGCACACCCGGGAGCAGTAGGCAACCCCGTGCTCCGGGTCACGCGACCCTGCACAGTGCACGAACGCCACCTTCTTTGGAACCTTTCCGTCTGCGGGTCTGCGCACCTCGCCAGCGGTGGGACCGGAGGGACACAGGATGCGCTCAAACTGCATTGCGTCGATAACGTGCTTGAACTTACCTCCGCCGTACTCGGGCATTCGCTCCAAGGGCATCAATTCGTATCCGGTAGCCACAATGATCGCACCCACCTCAAGCTGCTCGGTCCAGTCGGCAAGAGAGTGGACAATGGCGTCAGGTTCGCAGACAGCTTCGCACAGCCGGCACTCCGAACATCCCCCGCAGTGGATGCAGCGGGAGGCCTGAGCAACGATGTCTTCTTCGGAGTATCCCAGCTCGACCTCGTTGAAGTTGGTGATGCGATCCTTGATTGCAAGCTCGGGCATGGGTGACAGAGGAATGGGCTTGGCCAAATCCTTGTCGCCCACCAGATCAGACTTACGGGAGAGCTCGTTTGCTCGATCACGAGTAAAGTCCAGGCCTTCAAGCATCAGGTTGATTGAGCGAGCCGCCTTTCTGCCTGCGCCCGCCGCATCTATGAACGTGGCCGGGCCGGTAACGCAGTCGCCGCCGGAAAACACCTTGGGGTTGGAGGTTACTAACGTCTCCTCGTCCACCGCGATGGTGTTCCACGGGGTAAGCTCGATATTGTCGGCCTCGGTGATGAAGGATAAATCAGGCTTTTCCCCCACTGCCAGGAACACGTTGTCGAACTCTAAAATCTCTTCCGATCCTTCGATGGGTATTGGGCGACGCCTGCCCGATGAGTCAGGCTCGCCCAGCTTCATGTGAATGACTTCTACGGATTTGAGCTTGCCGCCCTCACCGATGAACTTTGCCGGATTGGTCAGGAGCATGAACTTGACACCCTCTTCTTTGGCCGCGTGTATTTCATCGGATATGGCCGGCATCTCGCGCTCGGTACGGCGGTAGATTATGGTTACCTCCGAACCGAGCCTGAGCGCTGAGCGGGCGGTATCCATTGCCGAGTTCCCGCCTCCTACCACGGCAACGCGCTTGCCCAGCTTAGGCATCTTGCCTCGATTCAACTCACCCAGGAACTGAACCCCGCCTGAGACGCCGTCCAACTCCTCGCCCGGAATACCCATCTTGCCTTCCTTGTACGCGCCGACCGAGAGGTAGATAGCGTCGTAATCGTCAATCAATTTCTTTAAGGGAATATCCTTACCTATTGTTGTGTTGGGCTTGTATTCCACACCCAGCTTGAACACCAGCTCACATTCCTTTTGTAATACGTCCTTGTCCAGCCGGAACGCGGGAATACCGGTCCGTAACATACCTCCCGGTTTATCTTGTGCATCAAAAATGATCACTTCGTGACCATTTTTTCGCAAATCTACTGCCGCTTGTAATCCGCCTGGTCCCGCACCTACGATAGCCACTCGCTGACCACTTGGTTCACTCGTTTCAACGTCCATGTGAGCGGTCCCCTTCTCCCTCAACTCCCAGTCGGCAAGCCAGCGTTTGATGTGCTTGATTGCTACCGACTTATCATCGACTTCTTTCCGGGCGCAAGCCTCTTGGCAGGGATGGGTGCAGATGCGGCCTGCCACCCCGGCAAACGGGAAGCGAGCCTCGTTTCTGATGAGGGAAAGCGCCTGACCGTACTCCTTGGCCGAGGTTGCAGTCACGTACCCGTGGGCGTTGAGGTGAACCGGACAGGCGGCACGACAAGGCGGCTCACCCTGCTTATCGATGGTGAACTTGTTGGGCACCGCCTGATCGAACGGTCGATAAGCGGCTCGCCTAGTATCCATGCCGTGATCCCACTCCGATTTCATCACCACCGGGCATACCTCGGCGCAGTCCGCACACCCGTTGCACTTCGACCAGTCGATATAGGGGGAACGGTGGCGGATCTTGACCTCGAAGTTGCCGATGTAACCTGAGACCTCTTCAACCTCGGAGTAGGCAAGAATGTGAATATGGGGATGTTGGGCTGCCTCGGTCATCTTGGGGGTCATGATGCACTGCGGACAGTCGAGCGTTGGGAAGGTCTCGGACAGCTTAAGCATGTTGCCGCCGACGGTGGGAGTACGTTCAACCAGGTAGACGTCGTGTCCGGCATCGGCGATGTCCAAAGCCGCCTGGATTCCCGCAACCCCTCCGCCTATAACCAGCGCCGCATGGGTAACCGGTATCTGGAACGGCTCGAGTTCAAGGTCGCCTGTGAGTTTTCGCACCATTTCCCGGACAACCGTAAGCGCCTTGCGGGTCGCTTGCTCCTTTTCGTTCTCATGGGGCCAGGAAACCTGCTCCCGGATGTTGGCAACCTCCACCTTGAACGGATTAAGCCCGGCACGCTTGGCCACGTTGCGGAAGGTTTTCTCATGCAGCGAGGGCGAACAGTTTGCAACCACGATGCCATCGAGCTTTTCTTCCTTGATAGTTTGCTCGACCATATCCTGGCCAGGCTCAGAACACATGTAGATGTAATCTTTTGAAAACACAACCCCCGGTATACCCCTGGACTCATCGGCCAGCCGCTGGACGTCAACCGTGCCCGCGATGTTCAGACCGCAGTGGCACACGAAAACACCTATCCGAGGCTTCCTCACGACTCCACCTTTTCTTTGAGCCGTGCGAGCACGCGCTCGTCGGTGATTCCAAGATCATCCGGATCAATCCCCATAGCCAGCCCCATAAGCTGGGTGAAGTAAAGAACCGGCAAACCCTTGAAACCGTAAGAACGCTCTGCGACCTCCGCCTGCCTTGTGCCGATGTTGAACTCGCACAGAGGGCAGGAAAGGATGATAAGGTCAGCTCCTGATTCGCGGGCACTGCTAACGATATGCTCGGTGCGCTCTAAAACCAAATCCTTGTTTGCAAGAGTCTGATAGGAACCGCAGCACTCAAGGCGGGAGGGCCAGTTTACCGGTTTTGCACCAAGAGCGCGAACCAAATCTTCCATGACCGAAGGGTCCTCCAGATTATCCACTCCTGCGCCTTGAGGCCGTACCAAAGCACATCCGTAATAGGAGGCAACCTTGATGTCTTCCAAGGGATTCGTAACCTTCTCCCTTAGTCCGTCCCAGCCCACATCATCACGCAGGATTTCTAAAAGGTGGCGAACCTTAACCTTGCCCGAATATTTAAGTTCCTCCTTGTACATAAAGTCGTTGAGCTCGGCCAGCTTAACCGGGTCGGTCGAGATGTAGTTGTTGGCACGCTTGAGGGTGTTGTAGCACATGGAACACAGGACGAGGACTTCACTCTCGCCCATCTCCTCGACACGAATCATGTTGCGGATGGTGGCGATGTGGTGCATGGTATCATCGGTGGTTAAAGAGAACACGGTGCCGCAGCAGTTCCAGCGCTCAATCTCCCGCATCTGGATGTCAAGAACCTTGGCAATGGCGAAAGCCGACTGCTCAAACGCCTTGCCCGTTGTCTTCAAGGTGCAGCCTGGATAGTATGCAAAACTCTTCATCAGCCGGACAGCTTCCTCAAAGCCGACACCCAAGCGATGGTCGGGTATCGCTCTCGCTCCTCCTCAGGTATGTTATTAAGGTCTAACTGATCGATGTTCTTGCGCAGACATACCTGGCGAAGCGCCTCCAGCACACGCGCGATGTCTATCCCTTTGGGACAGCGCGAGGTGCAGGTAAAGCAGGACGCGCATACCCAGATGGTCTTTGATGAAAGCACCGCCTCCACCTCGCCCAATTGCAGAAACCTGATCGCCTGGTTTGGCATGATGTCCATCAGGTTTATGGACGGGCAGTCGCCTGAACAGCGTCCGCACTGGTAGCAGGCAAAAACGTCAACTTCAGAAATCCGCTCAACCTTGTCCAGGATGTCGCGGCGAGACTTCGTATGCCTGCCAAGTTCAATCATTTAGCGGTGATTATAGGCTGAGAGACATGCTTGTCAACCAAAATAGCGGCTGCTTATGTAAGGAATTCTTACCCTTGACAAAACCCCCGCTTTGACCTACTATTCTTATGGAGGTGATTTATGAAGCATCTAAAGTTTAGTTTTGTCCTTTTAGGGGTTATCCTGGTATTCAGTGGGTGCACACACGTGGTAAACGTCCCGCAGATACCGACCTTGATCGCTCCGGAAGACGGCGCGGTGTTTGAAGCGGAACCGCCGACGTTCATCTGGACCTCCGATTCGTTATTTCTAGCAGACGCCTACGTTATCATGATCCTCAAGGACTCGTTGAGAAGCGAAGACACCCTGGTCTATGAAACCCTCGAAGACACGACTTACACGATGCCC
>DAOVCF010000107.1 GCA_030670165.1 Candidatus Stahliibacteriota bacterium
AGAGCAATCAGGAAGGCGGCGTAATCCAGATAGCTCTCTACATCTTTGTCGGTAAGGGCCAGTTTGTTTGTTTCCTCGAAGGCAAGCACTTTGAGGTAACGATAAACCGCACCGCTGTCCATTCGCCAAGTTTTTCCTTAAATCCTGCCTGGTCCTCTCGAAACCCGGTTATCCAGACGTCAAGCAGCTCGCCTCCTTCCTCTTCGGAGACGCGCTCGCCGTCCACTGCAAGCTCAAGGCTCCATGCGTAGTCCCGTGAGTACCAATTCCCGTAAATCATCTGCGCCCAGGCGGCAACGACCATAAGTGCCAATATAATAACTAACTTACGTATCCTTGCTCCTCTCTAGGTTATGACCCAAGGATTCAGACAATCCAACCTCCTCGAAGGATTGAACCGATCCATCTATACGAGACGCTGGATCGTCCGTAACCGTTAACATCTCAAAATCTATTCCCTAAACGAGTTTATTGCCTTTCTTGGATGATGCCAGCAGTTCGGCCTCCTGGGGGCCAAGGGAGAGCGTAACCTGCGGAAAGGGTATCTCGATCCCGGCCTCATCAAAGCGTTTCTTGATGTAGCGGCGTGCCATGCGTCCGGTATCCCACTGCTTGGCAGGCAGGGTCTTGATCCACAGTGCGACGTCAAGGGAGGAGGCGGCAAAGTCGTCTATCGCCTTGATCTGTGGGGTATCTATCAGATAAGGACCGATAGCCTCGTCTGATTTAAGGTCTTCGATCGCTTTGTGCAGCGCCTCGATAACCCGCTCGATATTTGAGCGGTAGGCAACCCCGACCTTCACTATGGCCCGCGACCACTTCATGGACATGTTCTCTACCATCTTGATCTCGCCGTTTGGGACGGTGTAGAGGTGGCCGTCGAGACCGCGTATCTGGGTTATCCTGAGATTCAGCACCTCGACCGTTCCAACCGCATCGCCGATTCGAACCACATCGCCGACCCTGAGTTGGTTCTCGACTATCAGGAAGATGCCGCCGAGGAGATCGCGCACCAGGTTCTGGGCACCGAAGCCGACGGCCACGCCTACCACGCCAAGACCGGCAAGGATGGGGCCGATGGCTATCCCAAGCTGACCAAGAACGGTGATACCCACAAGAACCCAGATAACTATCCCGGCCAGCACTCGCAGGGCGCCGAGCACGGTCTTTAAACGCTTGGCCCTGTCAATGGCCTCCGGCGTCTCGGCGGCCTCCGTCCTGCGCAGAGCACGTTTGATAAGGAATCCTACCAGCCAGGTAACCACTACGGCGATTACCATGGTTATGCCAATCTGGATGCCGGTGGAAAGCAGCCAGCCGCGGATCGCAGGCCAGGCTGTTGCTACAGATGCAAAAAAGTCCTTCAAATCCACCTCCATCAGGTTCAAGGATTAAAGATCGCTACGTTGTCTTTCAAAAGCAAGCAACTTACAGATCCAAAGAGTCTCCTTTATCTCCGAAGTACAGTCCCTAATACTAAACACCTCGTGCGATGTGTCAAGCTAATCAGTAACACGAATTTGACAATTCGTGCACCGGCATATAATTAGAGTCGTGACAAGGAAAAACCCGCAGGTGAAAATCACAAAGACGCAATTTACTGAGAGGAATCACTTTATGAAAGAACCGGCGACTGAACCTGCGCCTCAAAGAGGTAAAGGAACGGTAAGTATGATAACTAAAAGAAGCGCCCTCATGATGAGGAGATCGTTTGAAAAACAGACCTACCGGTTTACGCAAGCTCCACCGGCACAGTTCGGCAACTTCTTGGGGGTGTATCTCCACGTTCCTTTTTGCTACAGAATGTGCTCATTCTGCCCGTTCTACAAGGAGCTTTTCTCTGAGGAGCTAAAGAACCGCTACCTGACGGCAATCCTTAAAGAAATTGATGACAGCGGCATACATGGTCAGGCAAAGTGGGTTTACTTCGGTGGAGGCACACCCAACACGTTGTCGGTAAAAGAACTGGCCGGAATCGTTGATCATCTTAGGGTCAAGTTCAACATAGGAAGTCTGGGAATAGAGCTCCTTCCCAGCCTGCTTACAGATTGCTATCTCAGAGATTTGAGAAGGATAGGTTTCACTAAGATAAGCCTGGGGGTAGAAAGCTTCTCAGGGGAGGTGATTGGCAAAACCGGGCGCAAGCTTTCCGCCTGCCGGTTCATAGACGAGTTGGTTGAAACTGCAGCGTCCCTTGGGTTGTGGGTAAACGTTGATATGATGGTAGGGCTGGCTAATCAGAGCGCGGAGTCGTTTATAGACGATATCCACGAACTAACAGCAACCAGACCGAGCCAGATTACCATCTATCCCTATATGGTGATACAAGGGGTAAAGGATACTCCAAGCATGTCCGATCAGGAACAGTTTGAGCTAATTGAGCAAGCGGCAGGGATACTCAAACAAGCCGGCTATGCCCGGAAAGGTGTGTGGATATTTGCCCAGGGAGACGACGTTTACGACTCCTCGCGCGACGAACTGACTCAGGACTATGTTGGATTCGGGCCTGCAGCCTTCTCTACCTGCGGTAACTGGAAAGTGGTGAATCCTGAGTTGGGGATCTATCTTAGCAACCTTGAGCACAACAGGCGGTTGGCGTTCGTTGCTCCCAAGGCGCCCGCAGCAGACGAGTGGCGTGGATTCGCACGCATGATCTACGATCTGCATACTAAGCCCGATCATCGCTTTCCATTCTACATTAGAGTTTTCCTTTTGCTTCTCAAGGCAACCGGATACTCTAGAGGCAATAATCTTACCCCAAAAGGTCTGATGTTTGCCCACCACGTAACCAAATCCGTCGTCGAATCCCTGCCATTTCCGATTCAAAACCCGGCGGCGGTAGAAAATTATCAGGAATACCTGACTTACAAACAGAAATCCAACTAATCCTCCTCCGCTACATGATCAACCTCTCTCTGGTATCGGATCACAGGTGATCGACGGTACGGTGGTGTCTTGCTTTACCACCGAGATCATCAAACGACTTGCAACTCCAGCGCTGTCGTTACGGGAGGAAGGCCTACCTAAAAGCCAGCCCTATCCTTGACGGAACTACGACTGAGGCCCTATTGACATCTTAGATAAACGGCCTATCTTTAAAATATGGGGAGACCAAGGAACTCAGATTATTATGATAATATCTATTCAACCTCCGGAGAATACCGTCTCCACTATAGGGATTCCTATTACTACGTCCTCTGGACTCAGATCATGCAGTTCATAAAACGAATCGAGAATCCCAAGGTCCTGGAGATCGGATGCGGAACAGGTCAGTTTGCCAATTATCTTTACGACGAGGGTTATAGGGACTACCACGGCTTCGACTTCAGCCCGCGAGCCGTACGAATGGCAAAGGACGCGCTAAATTTTCCCTTCAAGGTTGGGGACGCTACGAATCCGAATTGCTACGATTGCGATTACAATGCAGTTGTGGCGCTTGAAGTAATGGAACACGTGGCTGACGATCTCGCTGTTATTCGAAACATCAAACAGGGAACTTCAATCGTATTCAGCCTGCCCACATTCGACGATCCCGCCCATGTTCGAAGGTTCAAAACTCGACGCCGGATAATCAGGCGTTACTACAAGCTGGTTGACATAAGGGAGATAGTGCGTATCGGGGAATGGTTCGCGTGTTCCGGTGTGGTTGAGGGCTTTAAGCCCAAACTGATGAACCGCATCTTCAAAAGGCGGGGAGACATCACCTTGAATTACATCGCAAAGGGGATATGCAGAAGAATCAAATGCCTCTTCGTCAAGTAACACGTGGCTGAGACACTCGGGTTCGCTTGGCATAATTCCACTCCGACAATAATTAACGGACCGGCGAAAAGCCAGCCTCGCTTTTATTTCTCCGATCTTTTTCGGCCAAAGGCCGAAAAAGGAGGATCTTTTTCTGCGATCCTTTTGCACTCTGGGTGAAAGGGAGCATTATTTATTGACAATCCCTCCCCCTCGCATACACTAATGTTTAATGTCTATCCAGTCGTCCCAAGATGAACCCCTCCAGAGAAAGGCCGATCTAGCCGGATGAAGAACTTCATCGAAAAGCGCAGGGATGGTCTGAAGCTTTTGTTTCGTGCCTTTAGCTATCGCAACTACAGGCTTTACTTCACGGGACACGGGATTTCGCTTCTCGGCACGTGGATGCAGCGGGTGGCCGTAAACTGGCTGGTCTACCGGCTCACCGGCTCGGTGGCGATTCTTGGCATGGTGGCGTTCGTCTCCCAGATCTCCAACTTCGTGATCAGTCCATTCGCCGGTGTGATGATTGACCGTGTAAGCCGCCGCCGCGTGATACTCGTCACTCAAATACTGGCCACACTTCAGGCCGTGGCGCTGGCGGCACTCACCCTCACGAACACCATCCAGGTATGGCATATCTTCGCTTTGGTCTTTTTCTTCGGCCTCGTTCGATCGGTGGACAGCCCTGCGCGCAACGTGTTCGTCGTAGAGATGGTGGAGCGCAAGGAGAACCTGGGCTCGGCTATCGCTCTGAACGCCGCCATGTTCAACATCGCCCGTCTGGTAGGGCCATCCATCGCAGGCATACTTCTCGCCCTGACAGGTGAAGGCGTCTGCTTCCTTGCAAACGCTGTAACCTACCTTGCCATAATAGGTTGCCTTCTGGCCATGCAGCTTGAGCCGCGTGTGAACAACAAGAAGCCTGCGCCCGTTCTGCGCGATCTCAAGGAGGGCATCGGCTACGCTTACAGCTGGGGGCCTATACGCTCGATCCTCCTCTTGATTTCGTTTATCGCCCTTGTCGGGCTGCCCTACCTGACCCTGATGCCGGTGATGGCTAAGGACGTACTTGGCGGCTCATCGAGCACTTACGGGTTCCTTATGGGTGCTGTAGGGATAGGGGCAGTTGCCGGGGCCCTGTTTTTGGGCACGCGCAAAAGCTTTGTTGGACTCTGGAAGGTGATCCCCGTAGCCACCGGCATCTTCGGAACGAGTATTGTAATCTTTTCCTTCTCCAGGAACTTGTACCTTTCTCTTGCGATGATGGCGTTTGCCGGGTTCGGGCAGATGGTGCAGTTTGCCTCGTGCAACACCGTTCTTCAGAACATCGTGGATGACGACAAGCGGGGCCGGGTGATGAGCCTTTACACCATGTCCTTACTCGGCCTCCTGCCCTTCGGCCAGCTGCTGATGGCCACAGGGTTGGCTGAAAATATAGGCGCCCCCCTGACCCTCTTGATCGGAGGATGCGGGCTCATCCTGGCCGCAGTGGTGTTTTCTACACAGCTTGGCCACTTCCGGAGGATAGCTCCCTCTTCCCAAGGAGATTGATTGTGAGGTCGAGTGGAAGGTCGGTCTGCTTTTACCATGTGTATGATTGTTTCATGCAGGTCATCCAAGTCTCCTTTGAAATGTTTCCGCTTCAACGCATCCAAACGATGACTGAACTCCTCGTAATCGTTCCCCCTTTTCATCATACACCCGATGAGTGCCAAGAATCTGTATGATGGTTCGGCCAATGATTCCGGATCACGGAAGACGTGATCCCCCGATTCGTCTACGTATAAGCGGTATCTTTCCATAATCTTAACATGTCTCTGACGGCCTATGTGTCAAGCGCAAACCTTTCCCATCCCCTACTTGACAATCTCCGCAAACCGCCTAGCATAACCTGACGAATTCAGGAGGCGTGGTGAAAAGGATCTTTCCAGCTCCTGTCGGGTTATGGTTAATGATACTGGCAATGCCCTTAGCCTGGGAGGATGTCAGCGAGGAATTCGATTCCGAGGAGGTTGTAGATACGAGCAAGGTAAAGTAACTATAAGTTGGGTAAGTTGAACGTAAAGGAAATATCATGGCAAAACCCAAATCTCTTACCCCGTGGCGTGATAAGTTAGAGAAACCGCAAGAGCCTAAGGTAGTAGATGTATCGGAGAAGATGCAGACCCGGTTCGGCAAAGGTAAGATGATTATAGCCACCCCCATGATTATCGACGGGATCGTACGAAAGATACCGAAAGGCAAACTGACGACGGTATCTGCAATCATGGATAGGCTGTGCGAGGATTTCGGCACGGACTCGGCCTGTCCGATGACCACCGGCATCTTTCTGAATATAGTGGCCAAGGCCGCCGAAGAGGATCGGGCAGCGGGCCACAAGCAAATCGCTCCCTACTGGCGGGTGCTTAAATCCAAGGGGGCCTTAAATCCCAAGTTCCCGGGCGGGATCGAGGCCCACGCGGAGAAGCTTGAGGCCGATGGGCACGAGATCGAAAAGATTCACAAGACCTGGAAGGTTCGAGACTTCTCCAAGCGTCTGGCCAGGCTTTAGAGGATCCTTTTTGGTTTCCGTAGCAAGGAGGAGGAAAAGATGAAAAAATTAATCTTAGCGATCCTGGCAACGGCGTTGATCGCCAGTTGCCGTGCAAGTAAAAAGGAGCAAGTCATGACTGGAGAGATCGAGACGGCAGGTATCGAGGGTCTCAAGATAACCGTGATCTACGACAACCGTTTATGGAAAGAGGGTCTTGAGCCTGCGTGGGGGTTTGCCTGTTTGATCGAAGGATTGGATAAGAAAATCCTTTTCGATACAGGCGGCGACGGCAAGATACTCCTCTCGAACATGAAAAAGCTGGGGATTGACCCCAAACAGATTGAGACGGTTGTGCTTTCCCACGAGCACGGAGACCACGTAGGTGGGCTGGCAAGCTTTCTTTCCGCAAACCCCAACGTTACTGTTTACGTTTTGAGGTCTTTCCCTCCGAGTATCAAGAACGAGGCAAAAGGACACGGTGCAGAGGTCGTTGAAGTAGCTGGACCGGCTAAGATCTCTGAGCACGTC
>DAOVCF010000139.1 GCA_030670165.1 Candidatus Stahliibacteriota bacterium
ATAATCGGGCCGCCGGGCTGGCGGGGCGGTTTTGATGCGGTGATCGATGCCGCCGGGAGCAAAACCAGTTTGGGGCAGGCCTCGTGGGCGACAAGGGAAGGAGGGAAGCTCTTGCTCTTAGGTTCACCAGGCGAGATGAAACACGACTTCTCTCCCCACTGGTTCGGAGAGGTGAAGCTCCTGGGTTCATACATCTACTCCAATGCCGATTTCAGGCGGGCAGTAGAGCTTCTCTCCAAGATCGAAGGCATCGAGAAGCTGGTTACTCACAAGTTTCTGTTGTCCGATTGGCGCAAGGCCATCTCTACCCTCATTCGCAGGGAAGGGATCAAGGTGGTTTTCGAACCTTAACCCAGTGGCTTCTTTTGTCCTTTGGACACTCCTGTCCTTCAGGGTAAAAGATCGCAGAGGGGAAACTATCCGCAGATGAGAATTCCTGAGAGTCGTTCTCTTTCGGATTGCCGATTATCGCAGATTGAAATCCCAAAATCCGTGCAATCTGTGGATGAATTTAACATTGACACAGTGACATTCTCCCGTTAAAATCAACCTTAGGCCGGGATGGTGAAATTGGCAGACACAAGGGACTTAAAATCCCTCGGAGGAAACTCCGTGCCGGTTCGAGTCCGGCTCCCGGCATGTGCGAGAACTTCAAAAACGGCTCAAGGTCTCCTTTCGCCGTAAGGATCTCTTGGAGCGTGCGTTAACCCACCCATCATACGCCCATGAGCAGACCGGAGACCGCCGCACATCGTATGAGAGGCTGGAATTCCTGGGTGACGCGGTCTACGAACTGCTCCTTCGCGAGTACTTCTACGAGGCTTTGGATCAAGCAGACGAAGGGATGCTATCCAAACTGAAGAACCGCTATTCCTCAGGCGCGTTCATGGCCGAGCTTGCACGCAAGCTTGGATTAGACCATGCTCTTCGTCTTGGGCGCAGCGAGGAGAACGACGGCAGGGAAAAAACCTCCATACTGGCGAGTACCTTTGAGGCTGTTATTGGAGCGCTCTATCTTGACCGGGGATTGCGTGCCTGCCGCAGGTTCTTTGCCAGCCAGGTAAAAGCGCACATTGATCTTTCGAAGATTCCATTCGATGCCAAGTCTCGATTGAACATACGACTTTCAGCCGTTCCGTTCGAATACCGGGTTCTGTCCAAGCAGGGAGAAGACCACTGTCCACGCTTCCGCATAGGTCTGTTTGTTGAAGGTGAACTTGTTGCCACAGGTGAGGCGGGAAACAAGAAACATGCCGAGGTGAAGGCGGCAGAGGCCTATCTGAAATTGCTTAAGGAGAAACCATGAACATCTTTGCGCTGGCGCTTGGGCCGGTGGTGGCGCTTTTGTTTTTCTTCTGGGTCAAGGATCGTTATGAACGGGAGCCATTCAAATACCTGCTTCTTACACTGGGTGCGGGAGTGGTTGCGGCCATCCCGGTTGTAATAGTTGAGATTTTATGGGTGCATATATCGTATGACATCTCGGCACTTACCGCAGGCGAACTTGCATTCGTGACGTTCATAGAGATAGGACTGACCGAGGAGTTTTTCAAAGCACTCGCGTTCTTTATTCCGATTTACTGGAGCAGGCACATGAACGAGCCTTACGACGGGATTATGTACGCGGTTGCCGCTGCCTTAGGGTTCGCAGCCATAGAGAATGTGATGTATGTGTTGATGGGAGGAATCCCTGCCGCCTTTATAAGGGCCCTCACGGCTGTGCCTGCTCATGCGATGATGGGGCTTTTCATAGGTTACTTTGCCGGAAGGGCCAAGTTCGCAAAACGTAAATGGGCGAAGCCGTTTCTTATCCTTTTAGGGTTTTCCATCGCTGTGGTCTTACACGGACTTTACGATCTGATCGCGATGTGGCCCTATTACCGTCTTGCCTGGTTGTGGCTGTTTCCCTTGCTCGCCGTCATGGTCGTATCATCGCTTTTCCTGATGCGCGACGCACGGAGTCGTTCGCCATTCAAACCTGCCAAGGATGAGTTCGGTCGCTATACCGGCTACACAGTCTCGGGAAAGCCTCTTTCCCCCAAAATCGCAGCCACGCTTGGGGTCGAGCCTCGTCTTCCTCCGGCGGATTTTGTGCCTCGGGAATCATTCACAAAACCCAGAGAGCCTAAACCTGAACTACACAAGCAGCCTTCCAAGCCGGAGACCAGGGCCGGAACCCCCTACTTCCTTGACGAATACTTCAAGCCGGTTAAAAAACAAGAGCCTCAACCGCCACCGCCTCCTGTCCCAGAGCCTCCTTCTGAATCCAGCCTTGGTTACGAGAGGCCGAAAGAACCCACACCTGATCAGAGAAAGGGTCCGGATATGCCTAGGGACTACTCGCTGCCGGAGAAGGATGAATGATTTGTCTTAGCGATCTTCTTGATGCCCTTTGGCGGTTGGGTTTAGCCCTTGTTTTGAGTGCGGTTGTGGGTTTTGATTTCCTGGAGAAAGCGCTTGAACGCTTATGGGAGAGGCGTAAAAAAGAAAAAAGCTGACCTCAGTTTCGTCGAAGGCATAAAAACCGATCCATAAGCTGTGAATTTAAGCGGGGTTAAGTATTGAGTAATCCCTGATCGTCCTTTGTCATCGGCTACGTTGACAAGCAAGCCCCTTTCCCTATTATTCACCTTGTGAGTCTAAAGATTAAGCTTCCTCTGGTGGTGAGTCTTCTCGTTCTCCTGAGCGTTGCCGGAGTTGGCTACTTTCTCATCCGTTATGAACAAAACGTTCTTCGTGGCGAACTTGCGCGCAGGGGTGATTTGTTGGCCAAGCAGCTGGCCGGTGTTGACAGGGTAGCGTTTAATCTTATAGCACGTGAGTCCGAGTATCTGCGTCTTGCCGATTCGACCCTCTTGTTTAAGCGTTCTTCATCGTCCTTTGAGAAGGAGCGCGTCCTGAGCGCCGCTTTAAGCGAGACTGTTGAAAGCCCTGGGGTTATGGAGGCCGTTTTTTTTGATTGGAACGGATTCCCGGTGCTCTGCCTTGACGCGGTTAATGCTACAAGGCTCAGGGAAGAAATCGAGGATGACGATGGTCCAGAAAGGGTCTCCCTTTTTCAACATCCCGATTCTATCCATTCAGTCTTGGGCGAGCCGGCGGACGGATTTACGTTTACCTCGCCCCTGCTTATAGGTCCCGATACATTGGGCTTCGCGCAGGTGCGTATCGATCCCAGTGTTCTTGACCGCGCGATCCGCGACGCCTTAATGACGGTTTTACCCATGCTCGGCGGTATCCTGGGGGTAAGCGTGCTCTTATCATTGTTATTCAGTATGTTCTTTACGGTACCTGTATCAAGGCTTAAGAAACACGCACTTGAGCTTTCAAAAGGAAACCTCGCCGCTCGTGTCAAGGTGCGTTCACGGGACGAGTTGGGTCTCTTGGGTGAGGTTTTTAACAAGATGGCCCATAACCTTCAGCGTACCTACGATGAAATTCAGGAGAAGCTGGTGGAGATAAGACGGCTCTTCAAGATGGCCACCGAGGACGGCCTGACCGGGCTTTACGTCAAGCGTTACTTCCTTGAACTCCTGGCAGGCGAGTTGCGCCGCTCAATCCGCTACGAAAGGCCCCTCTCGTTTTTGATGTGCGACGTAGATTACTTCAAACGAATCAATGACACCTACGGCCATCCCGCAGGTGACGTGGTATTGCGTTCCATAGCTCGCCGGCTGTCGGTTGCTACCCGCGAGGGTATAGATATTATAGGACGTTACGGAGGCGAAGAGTTTGCGGTGATGCTGCCCGAGACTGACGAGGAGACGGCGTGGGTTATCGCGGAGAGGGTGCGCAAAGCCGTGGGATCGGAACCGATTTCCCTGAAGGGTATGGGTGGGGTGGGGGAGAACCAGATTACGGTAACCATTTCAGTTGGTGTAACGACCGCGAGAGAAACAACGAGTCTGGATCGTCTGATAGCCGCCGCGGACCGCGCCCTTTATCTGGCAAAAGAAAACGGCCGCAACCGCTCGGCTGCCCTTGCCTTAGAAAGATGAGTATCCTTCTGGCGCTCCTCCTGGTTAGCTATCCCAACGGCTGGTTCGGAACCGGCCCTGCATCGGCCTCGGATGCCGGGATGATGCTTGAGCAGGGTGTATTAGCCGTCGAATATAATCCTTCAGGGCTGGCGTGGCTGGATTCGTTCCAGGTCGGTGTGGCGGCAGAGGGTTTGTTCCGTTACAATCTCGCAGGGGTCGCATACAGGTATCAGGACTGGCCCCTGGCTGCCTCGGTACACAAGAATATCCATGACTGGGGTTTCTCGCTCGGTGCTGGTCATCTGACACGTCCCCTTGCAATGGGAGGTGCCTTCAGCGCTTCCTTTGATACCCTGGGTCATGATCAGACCTTTTCTTTGCGTTTTGGGCTTCAGTGGAGGGAGTACGTGGGGCTATCTCTGGGGCCGAAGCTCTGGAACGCGCAGGATACCGGTCACTTAAGCGTTATTGCTCAGGTGGGGGCCGCGGTGCCGATCCCAATCCCACAGGTTGAAGGATTGAATTTTCTCGTGGGGGCCGCGGGCGAGATCGGACCTCCCCATTTCCGAATAGGCGGCGGGCTGGCCTACGAGCCGTTTGAGTGGATAAAGATACAGAGTGTTGTTACAACCGAGGAGTGGGGGGCAGGCCTTCTTTTAGACAACGCGGACGACCGCGGCGGGCTCTGGGTTCGCAAGGGCTTCATGGAGGAACACTGGCGGTTCGGCATCGCATACGTGAGAAACGTACGCACTCAAAGAACCAGGGAGGTAATTGTATATCGCAACCTCCCCGGACGTGTGGATACGGTCTATCTTACCGAGGCTGAACCTGTGGACCAGGATACCACTACCCATGTAGTTTCGCCTGACGTTCGGAGGAAGCAGGAGCGTCTTATGGCCCAGGCGAATCGTTACTACGCGGCCCAGCACTACGAGGATGCAATTACGGCCTGGAGGGAGGTGATCCGGCTTGATCCTTCAAGCGATCTTGCAGCCCGCGCCAGGGAAGACATAAAAGAGGTTACCGCATTGATCGAAACCCTGGAGCGTATCCGCTCCAGCAGAGGGCGCACCACCAGGAGTAAGCCCCAGTAAAGTTTTGCGCTGCGTAAAAAATCAGATACACCTGCTTTCCCTCATCGGGCCAGACAATGAAACCTATCAACTTTTCCTCTGCTTTGCATACTTAAAAACAAGATAGTTGATGTCCTTCAGAGGGTAAAGAAAAGCGATGAAGAATGTAAGTTGTTTATTAAATGGGGGTTAAAGACTTAGTTGCTGGATATTTCGGAGATCGGGAGAAAGGTCCCGCCGTCGGTGGTTTCAAAGAACACCCCGTTGTTATCGCGGGGGATGGAGCCTATGTGAAACCCCACGCCGTCCCAAGGAAGCCTCTTCTCAGGTAGGCTGTCCAAACTATACCAGCTCTCGCCGTGGGTATTTGAGTACAGCACGTATCCACACCCGCAGCCAACGTAGCCGTGTT
>DAOVCF010000010.1 GCA_030670165.1 Candidatus Stahliibacteriota bacterium
GCGGAACCGCCGACGTTCATCTGGACCTCCGATTCGTTATTTCTAGCAGACGCCTACGTTATCATGATCCTCAAGGACTCGTTGAGAAGCGAAGACACCCTGGTCTATGAAACCCTCGAAGACACGACTTACACGATGCCCACCGAGGTATTTGATTCAGCCGACAGCGGAACTTATTGCTGGGTGGCGGCGGTTCACTGGATAGACGTGAATGTGGAGACTACCGCCCACGGCGACCCTCGAACCTTCGTCATCAAGAAATCTGAGTCTCCTGCAGGCCTTAACCTTGACACCACCTACTTCCCCTTCGGGAGGGGGTATGAGTGGTGATATGAGCATCATAAAGTAGGGTGGGAAGACGGGCCAACTGAACCAATTATATACGACGAGTATGATACAGTCACTATCACAGTGTTAGACTCAGCATGGCAAGGTGATACACTTAACTTCCAACTATCTAAGGGAATATATATACTTGGCGGTGTAATAAATATTTTTAAGGACAGAATAAATGTTCATTCCCCGCTCGTTAACGACATCAAAATAAAACCGGAAGAACTGGATTTAGATTCTGTACAATCACATGAATTTTCTGAAGAATGCTGGGAATTCTCAGTTGAGTACGATAGTGATACTTTAATCGTTACTTCTTCTTATCGTCACTATGATACAGTAACTGGATATGCTACGCCCCTCTAGAGCTGGACACGGTGGTTGTGTACCCTATGAAAGCAAAGCTTTCAAGGGGCACGCTGTAGAGGTAGAATAAAGGATCTAGCCAGGAGGCAAGATGAAACGCAGGAACTGGAGTATAGAAGAGAAACAGGCGATAGTTCTGGAGGGTTTGAGCAGAACAAGGTCTGTAGCCGATATCTACCGCCAGCATCAGATATCACAAACGTTATATTACCGATGGCGTGATAAGTTCCTTGAGGGCGGCAAGAAGGCATTGGTGAACGGCGTAGGAGATGACAAGGTTTATCAGGCAGAGATATAGCGTCTTCAGCGGATCATCGGTAAACAGACGATCCAGATTGAGATACTAAAAAAAAGCGAGACCCTGCTGGGGGGAAAGTAGGGGCGGTGGAGAGGTTAAATCAAGCAGGTTATACGGTGCAAGACGCGTGCCAGGCATTAGGTATTTCCCGGAGCGGCTGCTATGCCTCAAGAGGACCTCAGAAGACCTGCAAGACTCACAGGACTGCGCGGGCTGTGCGTGATGTCGGGTTAGTTGAAAAGATCAAGGCGCTTAAGGACCAGCATCCTTTTTGGGGATACCGGCGAGTTCGGGCATGGCTTTTATACCGGGAGAAGATTTTGGTTAATGAAAAGAGGGTCAGGCGTCTCATGAAGGGGCATGATTTGATGGCGCCTCAGACGGCTCATAAAGTAAAGAGGACTTCTGGGAGGAGCAAGCCGAGGGCGGATGAGCAGAAACAGTTCTGGGGCATAGATGCGACCAAGTTCATGGTCGATTCTCTGGGTTGGGTATACCTGGTGATAGTGCTTGACTGGTATACGAAGAAGGTGGCAGGATGGAGGGTTTCATTAAGGAACAGGACCGAGGAGTGGAAAGGAGCCCTGGATATGGCGGTCAACCTTGAGTTTCCTGAAGGGATTCGGGGCAAAGGTCTCAAGCTCATAAGCGACAACGGTTCACAACCTACCTCGATAAGCTTTATGAAAGACACGTCAACCCTGGGAATCGAACAGATATTTACCTCGTACAACAATCCGAAAGGGAACGCGGATACTGAGCGGATGATGCGAACCATCAAGGAGGAGGTTCTGTGGCTCAACGAGTTTGAGACGTTTGAGGAGGCGAAGGAGAAGATAAACAAGTGGCTTTCTGTGGATTACAACAAGCTGTACGTGCACAGCGCGTTAGGGTACAGGAGCCCGGAGGAGTTCGGAGCCCTTTACTACCAGGAAGAATTTAAGGAAGCGGTATGAAAACCCTACACTTCTTTGACCCTAAAAGTGTCTTGACAATAGGGTCGCAGTACAGAAAAGAAAAAAGCTTGACAACTTACGTTATTGGCATAGAATTGCCATAAAGGAGGTAGATAAATTATGATAAGCTTCTTAACGTTCGCATTGCTCCTTGCTGGAGCCGCAGGAGATGGGGCAGGGCTTAGCTTCCAGGCGCAGCTGGGATATGAACCGGCCTTGCTCGCTACAGGTGACGACTACGCGTATACTTTTGACGGTATCGTCCCCAGGCTGGGAGAGGTATGTTACTTTTCCCATTCGCTTTCGGGTAAGATTGGGATAGTAACCGAGAATGATTGGCAGATGCGAGCTATCGGCAGCATTGCGCAGTCGGTAATCCCAAACGGCCAGGCCAACATCAGGGATACTTCTTCTCTGTCCCAATGGGGTTCCCGTGAAACGCGTTGGGACTCTCGAGAGTTTACTGTGGGTGCAGAACTGGAACCTGGACGCAAGTACTTCAGGAAACGAAGGAACCTTTATCTTGGGTTAGAGTTTACCTGGGGAAAACTCTTTGGTGATGCCAGATTCTACAGAAGTGTTGGAGGCGATGCAGAGTGGCGGACAGAGCACCTAACCAGTACTATGTTGGGATTGAAAGGCCACATAGGGATAAATATACCTCTTATATCCCTTGGTGATTTCAGTCTCGGACTGAACCCTGAGTTGAAAGGAGGTGCAGTAAAGGAACAATCAATAACAGGTGTTCCCTCTGATTTTGTGTGGGAAGGCCCTTCCACCCTTTACAAGTGGGGAATAGCCTTAGGTGTAAACCTTAACTACGATGGAGGTCTACAAAAATGAAAAGAAAAAGCTTGACAATCGGAGTTTTGTTGCTCCTTGGTGTCTCAACAGCCTTAGCCCAGGCACCTGGTCCGTATCCTGTTATATTTCTACATGGGCAAAAAAAGGAAGGTGCTCCCGTAACAGGTTATATAACATGGAATCGCGGAGAAGGCTGGTCCGCATTGGAAGAGATACTTGAAGACGGTTACGCTGGATACCAGGAAGGACTCCCGGATACAAATTGTCACGAGAATACACCTATACCCTCTACTGGCGGTGACCCTTTACGTGTGTATAATTTCTCCTACTACAATGAGGATCCCGACGATCCCGGCGTAATAGGGGATAATTATGGCACCCTCTATCCTAATTGGTGGCTTGACGGCGTACGGCAAGACTACATAGATTACGCGGGAGAAAACTGCTGGGGAGAACAACTCGCAGACTTCATTGATGAAGTTCTCGTGGCTACCGGGGCATCCAAGGTTAACATAGTATGCCATTCGATGGGTGGCCTTGTAATCCGATCTGCAATCACCTACTACGGATGCGAAGACAAAGTGCATAAAGTCCTTATGATCGGAACACCTAACCACGGCCTGCCTTGGTGGCTGGATCCCTTATCCTTTTTTGGTGGCCATCCGGAATGGCAGAAGCATGGTGTGCCCAGATATCGTATTCATCGGTTTTATCCTCATCATCAATCTCCCATAGATAGAACTGGTCATCGCCTATGCCAGCCAACAAATCTGCAGTTGTGTAATGCGCAAAAGATGTAAGTGTCTCTGGACCTTTAAGTTTCCTAACATCGCCGGGGTCATTGAAAACTCGCCCATTTATGGCAAGAATAGTCATTTCCATTATTTCATGCCAAAAGCCTCTTCTAAGTATTATCCGCTCAGCTGCTCTCGTTTCTAGATCATTGGATAACACGTCAAGCTTTCCAGAGAACCATAGTTTTATTGTTGACAGAGGACGACCGCTCATATCTAAAGAACCCTTTGAACCCACATTATATTTTGAATTAAGTAAAATTAAATAGTTTATCTTCTTCGTCCCTAAGTATTCTAAAACCTCTTTGGCCTTTCCTAAGCTACTCAGATATATATCATACTCTGGTCTCGTTGACCCTGGACATGTAATTTCCTTTATTACTCCTCTATCTTTCAAATATTAAAAGCGTCTCTGACTCTTTATTCTTATTTCCCCTTGTGGATTAGGTTTAAAGGTTTCTCCTCCAATTGATTTCGGTTCGTCCGCCCAGTATAAAGGAAACTCCTGAATGATTCCTTCTCCCGTTCGTTCTTCTATCTTTTCGATGTACTCATACGCTTTTACGCGATAGGTTATGCCCAAGCTTGTCTTATTAGGATCAAGTGCCGAATTAACTTCCCTCATCAGCTCTTCATAGGTTAACTTAACTTCAGATGGCACGGAACCCCCTAGTTATTATCTCCACTTTTTAGAAACGTTTACAGTAAACCCCTTGACGATGCCAATATACCTCTCAAAAGATACTTATTTCGCGGCGAGAACCTGCCTTCATTTCACGTTCAACCATATCGCGCTGTCGAATCCCGCGACGCATCGATATAGAATCCGTCTTTTTCTCACCCTCAGCCGTCAGGAAATTATCTTCAAGGCTCAAAGCGCGGAGAGAAGTAATCCCTTCAAGGTATTTGATACCCATGTCCGTTATTTGGTTCCCGTCAAGGTAAATCTCCCTCAACCACTCAAGCTCCGATAACATATACATACCTTTATCTGTTATCTGTCCTCTACCACAGTTACAAGAAATCTCCAACTTCCTGAGGTTGACAAGTTTCCTAAGGTGAACAAGACCGCTGTCTGTAACAGAAGTATTCCTCAATGTAAGTGTCCTAAGTCTTGTAAGGTGGGATATATACTCAAGTTCACGATCATCACCCCCCTCTCCCTCCAAAATCAAGTCGCGCAAGCTATCGAGGCACGATATGTTTTTGAGATTGCTTCCTTCAGGCACATAAAGGACGAGTTTTCTGAGGCTTGGAAATCCGCGCGGCCAATAAAGCTCTGGTCTCCAGAAATCCAAAATCCGCAACAAAAAAAGGAAGTCCTGTCGGGCAGGCACTCAATCCTTTCAGGTTATTCTGTCTGGAAAGCTTCCGCAGGTATATATTTGTAATTCCATTATACCCAACATAAAAGTCCAATCTTTCAGAAATCAGATGGATGTCATTGAGCCAATAGAGGTATTCGTAACCCGTAGTAACGGGGATAGTGCGACCCATACTCACCGCTTTAAGGTTAGGATATTCCTTTAGTGCCCAATCTATTTCCTTGCCAAACATTATTATTGTAGAAACAACCTCGTCAGGTGATTCGGTCCATATCGAACTGGGTAACCCTCTGCGAAGCCAGATTGTATCCTCTCCTTGCCAGAGATAGATTACAAGATGCGGCATGTGCGCATCAATATATTCAAAAATCAGGACATCCTTACCTTGTTCCCATTCGGCAACGTCTATTGTTTCAACTTGCTCCAGGCGCGGATATTCCCAAAAAACACGAGGGTCAGGTGGCACGGCGTACCAATCCCAAGACAAGCCGAGGTTCACGAGAACCAGCTTCTTGACTTGGCTCGCTTTAGGAGGTGCTTCTGTTTTCTCGACCTCCTTGTTGCAGCCCAGCGCCGTAGCAAGGATAAGCGCGAGGATCGCAACCGCCAACAGAATGGGTATTTTCTTCATCACCGCTCCTTGTGAACTATTGTAGGTATGGGAAGAGGGTTGTCAAGTATCCGGCATCGCCTGAAATACTAGAAGGAGGGGGGCCTATTTCTTGGCCATGTAATGCCCCGCCCACCTTATATAAACACCCGCTCGTGCCCCGCCGTGATCGTCAACCAGAAGATCGTCAAGGTATGGGTCCTGGACGTAAGCCCAGACGGTGTATGATTTATCCGGTGTTATTGGACGGTCATTGCCGCTTGCGAGCTTTAACTCCAGCGTAGCTGTCTTGCCAGCCCCTGCATTCACATACCCTAACTGATGACGGCCCAATCGATCCTTAACGCTTTGATGGTAATAGAGACTAAAACCAAAGCCTTTCCCGATGGGCCACTGAGAGCCGCTCGCAGGCCTGATCTTAAAATAATTTCGATATGGATTGGTTTTCGACTCCTCCCTCAACTCCATCTCCCACAGGATAGGTTTTGGGAGAATAATTTTCACCTGATATCGCGACGTTTGCGAACCCAAACGAACATCTATCCAGTACATACCAGGTTCAACATTAGCTCCCCACTTGATTGTTCCTTCTCCGGCAGGACCGTTTAATGTACAAACCCTATGGAACTTATAGTCGTAAACTGTGGCTTGGAAGCTGCGTTCCCCCGTATTGTATTCTAACTTTATTTCCCTTGTCGGTTCGTTTAGAATGTTACAGTACATATTTGCCTTTGGAACCACGCGCCATTGATTATCGGATACGCTGTCACCAGGCCAGGGGTAGAAATCGTAATCGTGTAACGTCTTGCCAGGCCGGGCGAACTGACCCACGTAGCGATCTGCAAAGGTATCTCCTCCTGTCATAGAACGATGGCCTTCAGGGTTGTTAAAAACCTTCATATCTATGGCGATAAGTGCGGTTTCCATTATCTCATGCCAGATACCTTTCCTCAATGCGATTCGAGCCTTTCTCCTGACATCAGATTTTATCGAATGTATCTCCAACTTAGGCCAAACACCTATGCGCACATTCCTGCTAGGACAACCGTTAAGGAGACTGAAACTACCGGGCTTTGATCTCATAGGGTCAGATTCATCTCTGGTAGAATCGAAGCGAAATGTCACCTTTATACCCAGGCTACTTAAGGCCCCTGCGGCCTGGCGTGTATTGGAAAAGGTGATATGCCCGTCACGCCTTACATAGCTCGAAACACTTCGGAAATTGTTCTCATTTGCCACCTCAGGCTTGCGAGCGGTTGACTTCAACTGGTAGCTCAAGCCTCGCCCCAATCTCTTCACCAACTCCTCTTGTTCTCTCAAATCCTTTTCGGTGATTTCTGGCTTTACTGATCCAGGCATATAATACTCCCTTCCCGGATTTTCCGGGGATTTCTATCGGTGCTTACACTTGATTATGAACCATACCCTGACGAATGCAACACAAGCCTGACGAAAAGCCTGTGATCAATGATATCGGTAAGATTTCGTACGGATGATTATGCACCCTGGAAGGGCTTTCTTGAGCCTTGCCACGCCTTCATCGGTCACTTTGGTGTTGGAAAGCTCAAGCCTTTCGAGGGTCTTTATCTTCTCAAGATACGTGATGGCGCTGTCGGTTATGTGGTATGAGTCCAGACGCAACTGTGAAAGTTTGGTCTCGTCACAAAGGCGGTTCAAGTCAGCGTCTCGCAGGTCAGTGCGATCGAGGTTAAGGTTGTGCAGTTTAGGAATGCCCCTGAGGCAGGCAAGGACAGTATCGTCTACCGGAAGGATGGATATCTCAAGCTCGGTGAGATCGGTCAGTTTCTGAAGATTACACAGAGCCTGTTTGTCAAATCCTTGTTCAGTCCAACCGCCTTGAAGGGTCAGACTGCAAAGAGTAGATATACTGGATATTGAGCGCAGGATTCGGTCATCTATGTTAGGCATGGCAAGTTTGAGTTGTCTGAGTTCGGCAAATCGAGGTAGAAGCCGGGCCAGGCGCGGTGATCGTAACTGATAAGAAGCAATATCCAGCCCCTGAATATTGGCAAGTCTCGAAAAACGTGCGATGTCGTGGTTCGATGGCTCTTCGTCAAAAAACCAAATGTCGTGCATTGGTTTTGATGTAAGGTAAAGCTTGGGCCTGTCGCGGAAATAGTGTAGCTCTATCCAGCCCCAATAAAGGTTAAAAATATCTTGGCAGAGCTTGGGATAGTCCACGTTGCGGTATGTCCAGGCCCCAAGACATATTATGAGAAGAAACAGCTCGTCTATCTCACCGGGAAAGATTATAACGTGCGCCGCCTCGAGATTGGGCAGGTGCTTGAAGTACCGAACCTCGGATGGGTCGGCGACGACGGTAACAATATCCTCGAGGTCGGGGATATCGCCGTAGTAAACCTCCCAGAGCCTGGCTCCAACCATCTTTCCGTTCACCCAGAGATACGGACCTGCAATGAAATAGTGTATCGTGTCCTCGCCCTGCCAGGGGTAGTAGAATTTCTCGCGCGCATCCCGCCATTGTGAGGAGGAACCGCCCAACTCAACTGCGTCCTCGCCGGGTTCCCAATCGGTAACGTCTATTGTTTTAACTTGCTCCAGGCGCGGATATTCCCAAAAAACACGAGGGTCAGGTGGCACGGCGTACCAATCCCAAGACAAGCCGAGGTTCACGAGAACCAGCTGCTTGACTTGGCTCGCTTTAGGAGGTGCTTCTGTTTTCTCGACCTCCTTGTTGCAGCCCAGCGCCGCGAGGGCAAGTATCGCAAAGACAATAAACCTTTTCATCTTCTCACTCTCCACTGGTTAATTCTAATTACTTTCATGACGAGTGCAATATAAACCTGAAGAATTCCGGGCTAGCGCTTACCACGGATGATCCTGCATCCAGACGATCTCGCAACGGGGCAGGGTCTTACGCAGCCGCTCTACGCCCTCACGGGTTACATGAGGGTTGGGAAGATTGAAAGGGTAATTCCCCACGATAAGCAAGCGGTGAACAAAGAAAGGATCTTCCTTCTCTGAAAAAAGCTTAAGCCTCCTCAACGATGTAACCTTCTCAAGATGCACCAAACCACTATCGGTGATGTTCCTGCTGTTGCTCAAATCAAGGCTCCGCAGATTGTCAAGATTCTCCAAATACGCAAGTCCGGTGTCTGTTACGTTAGTATTGATCAAACGCAACACATGAAGATTTTCCAACTCGGAAATATAATGCAGGGCTTTGTCGCCAATCGCACGACTGTTTATGTTTAGCTCAGTCAGATTGTTAAGGGCCTTAAGGCGCCTGAAACCCTCCTCTTCAATAGTATCTGACTCAAGAGTCAGTCTTCTAAGATTTGAGATTCGTGCGATTCGTGAAAAGTCTTTGCTTGTAATTTTTAGCGCGGAGAAAAAGAACTCTCGCAGGCCCCTGGCTAGATAAAGAAAACTCAAGCCCCAGTTCTCCTTCTCGCAGGGTATCGCCTTTAAAAATTTGAGATTCGGCACCATGGCAAAACCTAGAAAGTCAAGATTGGAGATATCATTATAAGAAATATAAAGATCAATATCTTTGGCCTTCGGTATCTTCATAAGATTGGAAACGGCCAAAAGGGTAGGGGTCTTGCCCATGTGCAGCGAATAAAAAACACCTATAGTGGCGGCATTAGGGTAGCTCTTCAAGCTGTCCAGTTTTATCTGCCCGTCATCAAACAAAGTCACAATGTCATTGGGGGAACCCACTGAATCTGCTTCATATCTGCAATTGCTTAGTCCAACAAGCCTGCGGTTTATCCACAAGTAACTTCCATCATATGTGTAATAGATGGTATCTTCACCCTGCCAAGTGTAAGGTATTATGTATGTGACGTCTACACCACTTCTCACAAAAACCAGTGCATCCTTGTCCGGTTCCCAGTCGGTAACGTCAAGCACAATGACATCCGTAGGCCGAGGCTTGTAATCCTTGGAGATGTAAAGCGTATCCAACAGGGGATATGCCTCACGCACCAGAACCAGCTCTCTAAACTGTCTTGCCTCCTCTGGCACCGGCGCCTCTTGAACCTCCTTGTTGCAGCCGGGCGCCGCAGCAAGGGCAAGAAGAACGATCGCCGCCGTTTTAAGCATCTTCTTCATCACTGTCTCCTGTAAACTATTGTAGGCAACCCAGACGGCTTGTCAAGCCGCAGCCTGGCAAGATATTTTATTGGGGAAGGCTGTCCCAGACAACCACGCAGTGCGGTAAAGCGCGCCTTAGCCTTGCCACACCTTCCGGGGTAATATCGGGAGAGGGGCCGGTTCGATCCAAGTAACCGTGGAACCTCAGACCCGATACTGTGAGTCTATCAGAGCTGGACAGATTCAGCATTCTCAGGCTCTGGATTCCCTCCAGATGTCTAAGCCCCTCATCGGTTAAACATGAGCAGTTGACACGCAGATATCTGAGGTACTTCAGGTTGGTTAGATACCTGAGACTGCTATCCGTTACCCATGAACCGTTCAAATCCAAAACCCTCAGGCAGGGGATCTGGGAGATATATTCCAGACCGGTGTCGCCGATCCGAAGTGAGGTTAAGTGTAGCTCGGTTAAGCTGGTGAGCCTTGTGAGGTTCGCCAGCCCTTCCTTTTCTATCATGCCTTCGGAACTTTCCAGGCTCAAACGCCTTAGATTTGGAATGCGAGATATGTCTCTGAGGTTTCGGTTGGTGATGCAGGGCGAATAAAAATTAAGCTCCCTTAATTCTTGCGCCAGAGCCAGGTACCTTAGACCGCTGGTGGTTGAATCATAGGAATACGCACTCAGGAATTTAAGATTGCCGATCAACGCAAACCATAGGAAGTCAAGGTCAGCAATGTCCAGGTAGTGGATGTAAATGCCTATATCCCGCGGAACAAGCATAAGATTAAAAAGGATCAATAGAGTTGGGTATTTCCCCATGTGAGTACTGGAGTGCAGACCTATCGTGGTGAGATTGGGATATTGCCTGACTTCTTCAAGATCTGGGATAGTTACTACCCCCATTGTAACTATATCTTCGGGGTTCTGAGCCTCCAGACTGGAATGATAGTTCTCTCTCAAACCCCGCAGCTTGCCGTTTACCCACAAGTATTCGCCGTCATAATAATAGGCTACAGTATCCTCTCCTTGCCGGAGGTAGGGGATTACAGGATGGACATCCGTCTCGTTAAAGATAAAGACCAATGCATCCTTGTCCTGTTCCCAATCGCTGACATCAATTAATCTGAGGTTCTCCAGAGGGGGTTTATAACCAGGTGCATAGGAGTTGGGGAGATGAGGCACCCGCCCAACTACCACCCAGCGCGGCTCGGGTTCTTGTTGAGGAGTCGCCTGCTCGACCTCTTTCTTGCAGTAGAGAGCGACCACAGAAAGAACCGCAAGAAGGAGTCCTACATCTCGTCTGAGGAAATTCCCCATCTTCATCGCCCTGTGGGAGAGATTATGAAGCAGTAGGGGAATGCGTCGTACAACTCCATCACTCCTTGGGAGGAGATTTGGGTGCCGGTTAAATCCAGGTACTGCAGCTGGGTTAGCGCTTTCAAATAATCTAAGCCTTCGTCAGTGATATGGGCGTTTCTTATAGCCAGGGTCCTCAAATCGGTAAGCCCAGCAAGATGCTTAAGACCGTTATTCGTGATGTAGACGTCTTCGTCTTCCTCTCCTATCAGACAAGGACAGTTAAGCCACAGATGTCTCAAACCGGAGAGCTTGGCAATGTGAAACAGTCCTTTGTCATCGACATAGGTGTTCCAGAGGTTAAGGTAGCTTAGCTTTGAGAGTGAGGAGAGGTGTCGTAATCCGGAACCTTTGATATCTGTAGCGGTAAGATCCAACTCCCTTAGCTCTCTCAAGCCACTCAGATTAGCCAATCCGGCATTCGTTATATCGGTTCCAGACAGTTCGAGTTTCCGAAGGTTGCGGAGATGTCTGATATGAGACAGTCCCTGATTGTTGATGTAATTGCCTGAGATGTCTAATGAAACCAGCTTTTTCAAACCGGAAAGGTGAGCTATCCCTTTAGCGGTGATGTTACTGTAAGAGAGAGCGCTCAGATTTAGTTCCCGTAACTCTTTCAGTTTCCCCAAATAAACTAATCCTCTATCTGTAATCCCTTCGTTATAGAACTCAAGACTCAAGCTTCTGAGATCATTCACGCGCGAAAGCCAGGCAAGACCCTGGTCGGTTATGTAATCACACCCGGATAGATCGAGCCTCTGCAGGGCTCGTAATTTCTGAAGTTGTTTTAACCCTTCATCAGTAATAAGTGTATAACCCAAATCCAGTTCTCTCAGATCCTTAAGCGCCTTCAGTTTAGCTACCCCTTCATCGGTAATCTGGAGGCATCCTATGTCCAACGTTCTGAGCTGCTTCATTTGAACGATATAGTTTAAACCTTCCTCGCTGATCTGACTTGAGCCTACGTCCAGCCAGGTAAGATTCTTGCAATCCAAGAGGCTTTTAAGCCCCTCATCGGTGATCGGTTCCTGGTGGACATTCAAAGCCTTTAGATTCGGTAGGTTCTTGAGATAGATTAAATCTTCGTCACTTACATCAATTGCACTGACGACCTCGAGGTTGGAAAATCGCTTCAACTCAGGAAAGTTCTCCCCTCTTCCTATTACTGTGACGACTGAGGAGTCCTGTTCAAAACTTCCTGAGGGAGGAGAGATGAGATAATTTACCCCTACGACGCGTTCATTCACTCTGGTGTAAATCCCTGATCCGAGATGAATAGAGTCCTCCCCTTGCCAAGGGTAGAGTTGATACTGGTTTGGCTTGCCGAATACAATGATGTCCTTGCCTGGTTCCAGACCTGAGACGTAAACTTCCTCGTCATATCTCTGCCAACCCATCCCGGTAACGATTACGGCCTCAAGGGAAACCGTGGAGTTGCTGCTGTATGAACTCTGGAACAACAGGGCTGAAAACACGAGCGCTAGAAGCACCCTTGGTTTGATAGTCGGATTCTTCATCGCTGCTCCTTTTGTAAACAATCGTAAGCTAGAAAAGCCCGTTGTCAACCCTGGATTGCAAGCATAAAGAGATATTGCAATCCGCATGTAGAGAGAGGGGGTGCAATGCGTGTGGTATGTGTGAAGGGCAGGGCTAGCGGATCTCCACCAGCTGGTAGAGGCGAACGCTTTGGACGACGTAGGTGGAGGGTGGTTTTTCGCCCTCAGGCACGATGCGCGCGGTGGAGACATAGAAGGAATCGCGCTGCTGGACAGGCAAGCCCTCCTGCGGCGCGAACCATATGCTTCCCCTGACCTTGCCATGCTCCAGCAGATTCCTGCCCTCGCTTTCATAGGGAACAAACGACTCGCCCTGATAGTCTATCCTCAGGCAAAGGTACGATCCAACCCTTTCCCACCCCTTGACATCAAACTGGTTCTCTGCAGTGATTACCCGGTCATCGAGCACCACCTTGGTTTCCTGAACCCATGTCTCGCCCGGTTTGAGTTCGCGGTCAGGATAGGTTGGTTGGGTCTGCTCAAAGTACTGCTTGCGGTACTCGCGGCGTTCCCTGCTCTGGATGGAACGGGGAGCCGAACCTGTACCGACCTCGGACATCCCGTAGAGCCTGCCGTCGGGGGCCATGCTGTATGTAACGATAGTGGGTTCGAACTCTTCTCCCTCCCTGATAAGGTTGATAGCCTCGCGTATCTGGAATGCGGAGTCGGGCCCGATTCCAAGCACGCTCATCTCGGTCTCGATCAGGTTTCCAAACTCACCGCCGCGTTCCCCCTTTTCCCAGCCCTCGATTCTCCAATTGCCTGCAACCTCACTGCGGTAGACGTAGGTTTTGCCCGGCTCAAGCTTCCAGCGCAGCTTCGCAGGTCTGCGCTCACAGGATGTGGTGAAGAAAACCGCAACCGTCAGCAGACCTATCAAGGCCAGCCCATTCAACGACCTTCGTAACGGCACAGACCTGACGAAAGCAGAACTCACAGTCCCTCCATCCTCTGCCAGGCCGCGGCACGCTCCGATGGGGTGGGTTGGCCCAGGGAAAGGTTGGCAAGTTCAAGCGAGATGCTCTGCTCGGAATCTTCTTCGAGGATCGCTGGAGGAGCGGCTGGGAGATTTGTGAAGTAGGATGCATCATGCGTTGTCAATGCCGGTGCGAAGAAAGAACGAGCAAGAAGGAACAGGGATACAGCCGCGGCAGCGGCCATAGCACCTGCACCGGCTAAAGCCCAGCGAAGCCAAAGCCTGGGACGGCGCTGACGGCGTTGGACTAACTCGGCCTGTACGCGGGGCCAGATGCGCTCCCAGTAGCCGGGACCGACCTCAAGACGCAGACCCTGTCGCATAACACGGTTGAGACCGATCTCCTGTTCCAGCAGTTTACGGCACCTCTCACACGAACGCAGATGCCTCTGAACAGCCTCTTCTTCCCATCCCTTTAGCGCTCCAGCAAGATAGGGTGCGAGGGCCTCTCCCACTTCCTCACACCTCATTTGCCTTGCCATCTTGTCCTCATCTGCGTGTCTTCTATCCCTTGCGAACAAATCCTGCCTCCAAATCGCGTAACCGCGGGCCTAAAAGCTTCTGCAGCCGTTTGCGTGCCCGGTGCAGATGCGTCCTGACGGTCACCTCTTCGCACCCAAGCACCTCTGCAATCTCCGCATAGCTCAAACCTTCCGTAACGGAAAGCACTACCACGCGCCTCTGCCTGAAAGAAAGCTGCCTTAAAGCCCACTGGATCAAAGCGGCAAGCTCCTTGCGTTCCGCACTCTTCTGGGGCGTTTGACCGTCCTCAAGCGCCAGCGTCTCCGCTGCGCCCAACTCTTCAAGGGAAACGGTCGGGCGCCTCTTTGCACGACGCAGTCGGTCTATGCACTCATTCGTGACGCTGCGCGCCAGATAGGTCTTCAGGGCTTTAGCCCGACGCAATCTGCCCGCTTTCTCAAAGAACCTGATGAAGACCTGCTGCAACGCGTCATCCGCCTCGCCATGGTCTCCCAAGAACTTGTAGGAGATGCTGTAAAGCAGGCGTTGATAACGCTCCACGATGGCGCGGCATGCCTGAAAATCTCCAGCGCGAACACCTGCCAGGAGATCCGCATCGGACGGCAATTCCTCCTGCCCAGCCGCAGCCTCCATCTTATTATTAGACGAACCGTTTCTGGACTCTGTTGACATGGAAAAATAACCCCGGGAATCAAGGGCATTTTGAGCCGCTGTCTTAGGCGAGCCAAGCAGGGTGCATTCCTTCACGATAACGATTGTAAGTCGGATTCAACCTCAAGTCAAGGTTTGAATGCAATTCGTCGCAAAAAAGCTGGACAAAAGGTGGTCAAAAACTGGACAAAAGTTGGACAAATGATGGACAAAATCACGGGGGTCCCCGCGAAATTGAGAAGCAATTTCGTGGGGTAAAAAAAGATGGACAAATTGAATACCCCATCCTCAATTGATACCCCCCCTCCCTGGTGAGGGAATTTCACCCTGCCGGATTCATTTAACCAAAACTATTTTAGATGTTTTCGATGAATCGCCGTCAGATTTTATAAAGTATACCCCCGGGCTCATGCCCTCGCCCCAGCTTATGGTGCTGGACGGAGCGAGGCGAATCTCGTCAACCATCCTGCCCGAGGCGTCGAAGACCGAGGCGGCAAAGCCCTGCGGGCAGTCGGAGTTGTTCTTGTGGCCTTTGGGAACCTGAATATCAGTTGACACAACACCCAATGCGGTTAATATCTAAACATGGATGAAGAATACCCTATCTTGAACAAACTGTTGAAAGACGAAGGCGAAATCTCAAAAGACAACATTAGTTACTTCCACGATTATATACCTTACTGGGAAAGGCTAACGAACTTTGTCAGGATGTCGGTCGATATAATTGGAGCTATAAAAGATCAGGATCGCTGGGGTTTTTTCCTTTACGATTTCTTGAGGCGAATAGAAGAAGCAGCAGTCACAAGTTTCAGCATGCTTCTTAAAGGCTACCCCAATCAAAGTCTTCTATGCCTTCGGCCTGCTTTAGAAGCCACAGGTTATGCATGGCACATCAGCCAAAAAATTCCAGAAAACTTGAAACTGTGGCACGAATATCACACGAAAGAGGCAAAACATGTAAAGATAGAGAAAGAATTGTATAACAGGTTTCGGCAAACATTTAAAAGCCCTAAGTTTCCAAAAGAGATTTATCCTCTTTATGCATTAAATGCAGCTTATGATAGGAGTTCAGAAATCTCAGCTCATGTGGGTATTCCAAGTTCTATTATGTATTATGCCTTCGATACAGGTATGGGACATCATTATTTAATCGGAATTGCCGGGATTATAGTAGAAACGCTGAGAAATATCTCCGCAGTAATAGGTGAAATATGCACTAAATCATTTCCTTCTTTGCCCTGGCATAATTTGGATAAGGGCATACTGGGAGAAACACCCCACTTTCTGATTCGAAAGCGTTTAGAAAAAATGATTGATGATGTCAGGGAAATAATCGAAACCGACAGGAAGATATTCATAAAGTCGGAAAGAACAAAGGCAAGGATCGATTTTGCCGTGTTAGGTTTAAGGGCTGGGCCTTTTGCAAACAAGCTAATCGAAATGCTTGAAAGTAAAGAATGGGCAACCCCTAAAGAACGTGAGAGAGCAGAAAAGGTCATTCTAATAATCAAGAAGATTATTAGCGAACGACCAAAGGAAGAGGTCGCTAAATTTGAAAATACGGAATCGGAATTTCTGAAACCAATTGACGACTTTCTTGATTTCGAGAAGATTTGATCGTTTGCATTATGCATAATGACTACCCTCCTTCGGAGGGTTTGGTCATTGCACACCAAAATCAAAATCTGCGTCAATCTGTGCAATCTGCGTAATCTGTGGATCATTCAAATCGGTTGACTTGCCGTGCTACCTCAGTAGAATCAATCTTACAATCCCCAAGGAGGCCGGATGAAGATTGTCGAGTGCGTTCCCAACATTTCGGAGGGCAGGGACAGGGCGAAGATTGACGCGGTAACCTCCGTAATTGAAAAGGTTAAGGGGGTTAAGCTTCTGGACGTTGATCCGGGCGAGGCGACCAACCGCACGGTCATTACGTTCATCGGAGACCCCGACGGGATAGCCGAGGCCGCGTTCCAGCTGGTAAAAAAAGCGGCTGAGGTGATAGACATGCGCACCCACACCGGAGCTCACCCACGCATGGGCGCAACCGACGTGTGTCCGTTCGTGCCGGTTTCCGGGGTGACGATGCAGGATTGTGCAGAGATTGCCCGCAAGGTGGGTAAAAGGATAGGCGATGAGCTGGGGATTGGTGTTTATCTATACGAGGAGGCGGCCTCCAAACCTGAGTGGAAGAACCTGGCCAACGCACGCAAGGGCGAGTACGAAGGTCTGGCGGCCCGGTTCACCGGTGACGATAAGGAGTACTGGAAGCCTGACTTCGGTCCTGCCTCATTCAACCCTACGGCAGGCGCGACCGCGGTAGGAGCTAGGGAGTTCCTTGTCGCCTACAACATAAACCTCAGCACCCGTGACCGCAGGATAGCGCACGACATAGCGCTCGACATCCGCGAAGCTGGCCGGGCAAAGCGCGACGAGGAAGGCAACATCGTCCGCGACGAGGCGGGCAAGGTGATAAAGAAACCGGGACTGTTCACCAACGTAAAGGCTGTAGGATGGGTAATCGAGGAGTACGGCCGCGCGCAGATCTCCATCAATTTTACCAATTACAAGATCACGCCCATCCACAAGGTGTTCGACGAGTGTGTAAAGCAGGCGGAGCGGCGCGGGGTGAGAGTCACCGGTTCGGAGCTGGTGGGTCTCATACCTAAACAGGCGATGTTAGACGCAGGCAGATATTACCTGAACAAGATGGGTAAATCCATTGGCGTTCCGGAATCGGAATTGATTCACATCGCGGTGCTGTCGTTGGGTCTTTCGGATCTTTACCCATTCAAGCCGGAAGAGAAGATAGTCGAATCATTCGTTGAGAAGGAAGGTAAGTTAGAGGGTATGAAGCTTCGAGATTACTTTGACGAGCTTTCCGCGGATTCTCCTGCCCCGGGCGGCGGTTCTGCGGCAGCGGTCTCGGGCGCGCAGGCCGCAGCCCTTATCTCGATGGTGACCAATCTCACCCACGGCAAGAAGGGCTATGAGGATTACTGGGAGGATATGGAGCGGGTAGCGGTCTGTGCTCAGAATCTCAAGGACGAACTGAACGCTTCAATCGATAGGGACACCGACGCGTTCAACGCGCTGATGGCCGCAAGCCGGTTGCCAAAAAAATCGAACGAGGAGAAGGCTGCACGAGCTAAGGCGCTCGAGGAAGCGACACTTGGTGCAATCGAGGTTCCGCTCTCGGTAATCCGCAACATGGTGAAGGTTATGGATCTGGCAAGGGTTACTGCGGATAAGGGCAATCGCAACTCGATCTCCGACGTTTCCACCGCCGCTGCCCAGGCAAGGGCCGCAGCCGAAGGTGCTCGGGACAACGTGATGATCAACGTACCCGGGCTTACGGATAAGAAGAGGGGTAAGGAGTTCTTGGACGAATCAACCAGGCTACTTGCCGAGGTCTGCAAGGCGGCTGACGAGGTAACGGCCAGGGTTCACAAGGCCCTGGAAGAGAACCTGAGGTAGCAGCGGCTGTTATCGGCTGAATCCCGAGGCCGAAAAGGTTGGAATGGAATGGGCGACAATGAGACTCGCGGCCTCCAGATGAGGTGCCAGGGTCTTGACAAACCCGCTGACTCGGTTATATTCATTCAAACAGCATTGGAGGCGTGCATGAAGCGAATCCTTTCATTGTCAATTGTCGCAATTATAGCCGTCTTAACGGTTACCGGATGCGAGAAGCCGCTCCCTGAAGGCCTCAAGGGTGAGATTGCGTTCATAAGCTCAATGGACAACGATGGGGCATTCGACATCTACGTCATCAGTCTGCCCTCAAAGGAAATCCGCCAGCTTACGCATACCGAGGGCCGAGGCGTGGAGAATGTGTGGCTTGACTGGTGCCCGGCAGGTCCGATCGCGTTCGCAAGCACCAGGGACGGCAACTATGAGATATACATGATTAACCCTGACGGCTCAGGTGAGGTTCGCCTGACCGAAAACGACTACGACGACTTCTACCCGACCCTGCGCTGGGACGGCAAGCAGCTAGCCTTCTCGTCCTCAGTGGTAACCAGAAAGGGACCGCCCCAGAAAGATATCTTCATCATGGACATTGCAACCCGCAAGACGAAACGGATAACCAATACACCTGAAGACGAGATCACCCTGAATTGGTCTCCGGACGGCAAGAAGATCGCTTACGCCAAGTACGTGATGGGGCAGCCTGAGATCTTCGTCCTCGATCTTGCAACCAGGACCCCTACCCGGATAACGTATAACCCTGGCGAGGATTTAAACCCTGAATGGACATCCGACTCCAAATACATTCTCTTTTCATCCGATCGCGACGATACCGTAAACGTTGCAGGCGAAAGATTCTTCAGCGTCTTCATGGTTGACGTCGAAGGGAAAACCGAACCACAGCAGCTGATTCATAAGACGAGGTTTACCATGGGCAGCCCGTCTGTCTCTCCTGATAACAAGTGGGTAGCCTATCAGTTCCAGCGCGATGATTGGAACTGGATGTACGTAGGTATCCAAAGTTCCACCAATCCCAAGGAGTCCTACACCCTGGTCAAAAACATTTACTACAACCGCACCCCGGTTTGGAAGCCAACGACAGATTGATTCAGCTACGGACGCCAGGAGGGGTTGCGTTCGTAAAAAGAAAGGGGTCAAAGCCCTTTTCTTTTTAGTGCTCCCTTTTTGTGTGCTCCTTTTTAGACAGAGTCTAAAAAGATCGCAGAATCCGGGTTACGGTGATAAGATTTTAGGGAATCAGGATTTATCCCTCGACTACAATCTTGGAGAAGTCGGCGAGCTTGAGGAACTCGTCTCTGACCTTGGCCAGGAGATAAAGCCTGTTGTTGCGAATCTTCTCGTCTTCAACCATAACGAACACCTCGTCGAAGAACTTATCAATTAGGGACCGCAGCGAGAGCAGCAACTGAAGCGCTTTTTTGTAATCGCGCTTCTCGATGGCTGATTCCAGATTGGGCCGGATACGTTCAGCTTTTTCCCAAAGGTTACTTTCCTCTTTCTGATCGAAAAGGGACGAATCGGGAGAAGGTGTGTTACGGATGAGCTCGCGGGTGTTACGGGTTATGTTGGCAACGCGTTTCTGGCCCACGGCCACAAACCGGAACTCCTCGCTCTTGTCGAGTTCTCGGAACGCGGAAAGCCTTGAGTAGGAATCGTAGGGTTCATCGCCTGCGACCGCAAGCACCGCATCAACCCAGTCGTAAGCAAAGTCCTGATCGGTAAGAAAGAGCCGCAGGCGATCGCCAAAAAACTCATAGATCGCCTGGTGTTTGTCTTCCCCCTTACCGATAAGTTCCAAGGTTCGATCCAGTGCGGCACAGAGACTGAGGGGCAGTTCGCGATCCATTATGATCTTCATGATCGCCCCGGCCTGCCTGCGCAGGGCAAAGGGATCTCGCGACCCTTTGGCCGGTTTGCCCACGATAAAGGTCGCGGCGATGTTTAAAAGCCTATCGGAGATCGCAAGGATTGCTGACTCGTTGGAGGATGGCAAGTCCGTATACTGTTCTCCGATAGCATTGCAGACTTCCTTGGGTTCTCCCGAACGCTCAGCGTATATTGCGCCTGCGATGCCTTGCAGGGATGTAAACTCCTTCTCGCGCACCAGGTTGGTCAAGAGGTCGGCTTTTGCAAGGTGCGCGGCGCGGATATAGGTATCTTGATTAAACCCCTCGATCTTAGCCCCAAGCGAAACCCCAAGTTCGGTGAGCCAGCCGGTTTTTTGCGCGAGCGTGCCTATCCCCTTGACCCATTCCACCCGCGATTCCTCTTCAACAAGGGGCTTAAGCCCCTTGCGAAGATCCTCCTTGATGAAGAACTCGGCGTCCTCTAATCTTGATACGGCCATGCGCTCGAACCATTGTTTAGCAAGCTCGGGTTCCAGAGTCGGGGCGTTGGTAACCACCAGGAAATGCGGAAGGAGCTTTCCTTTCTTTTCTGCAACGAACGCCCGCTGGTGCTTTGCTAAAGCGGTCTGCAGAACCTCGCGCGGCAAATCCATGAATCCGCCCAGGTCGCATGAAAGCACCTCGGGGTATTCCACGAGATTCGTGACCTCATCGATGAGCTCTTGATTCTCCACCAGCTTCCCTCCCAGCTTCTTGGCGGCTTTGGATAGTTCGGCGAGGATCTGAGCTTTGCGCTCATTCTGATCAACGAGCACGAACCCATCCTTCAGCTTTTGTACGTAGGAATCAGGATGGTTGATAGTGATGGCCTCAGGATGCGCAAAGCGGTGGCCGTATGTCTTGTTGGACGGGGTAAGTCCAGGAAATTGAAACTCCAACACATCGTTTCCGAAAAGCGCACAGAGCCAGCGCACAGGCCTGGCAAAGTTGACCGTCTTGTATCGGGTCCAGCGCATCCTTCGCGGGAAGGGGATCTTGAAGATGATGGAGGGCAGGGAATCTGCGAGAAGATCGGTGGTCTTCTTGCCGCCCACCTCCTTCTTTACGAAAACGTAGCTGCCCTTCTCGTTTTCTTTGATATAGAGAGCCGAGGCATCCGCCCCATGGCTTTTTGCGAACTTCGTGGCCTGCACCATCCATTTGCCTTTGGCATCCTTTGCGATCCTGGCGGGCGGTCCCTGAAACTCAAAGGTCTTCTTGAGGTTGACCAGTGCTATATCCTTGATGATGACCACCAGGCGGCGAGGTGTCCACATCTTTTTGATCTCGCCGTGGCTTACCCCGGCGTCCTTCAGCACCTTCTCGATCTCTTCGGCAAGTGACGTAACCGCAGGCTCAAGGTATGATGCCGGTATCTCCTCTACGCCTATTTCTAAAAGGAAGGTGCGGGTATCAGGCATCTTCCGCCTCTCCGGGACCGCCGACGTAAAGCCTGGCCACCGCCATTGCCAGCTTGCGAACACGCAGTATGGTTGCCGCGCGTTCGGTAACCGAAATCGCGCCGCGCGCGTCCAAAAGATTGAAGTAGTGCGAGCACTTTATGACCGCGTCGTAGGCAGGCATCAGGAGACCCTTGGAGACCAGCCGGTGGCATTCCGCCTCGTAATGATCGAAAGCCCTCCGAAGATAATCCGTATCCGCCTCCTCGATGGAGTAAGCGGAGAAGTCCTTCTCGTTCTGATAAAACACGTCGCCCCAGGTCAGGCTCTTACCGTCCACCTCGCCCCAGACGATGTCGAAAATCGAATCCACACCATGCAGGAACATGGCGATGCGCTCCAGACCGTAGGTGTACTCCACCGGTATCACGGGCAGGTCAATCGCGCCCATCTGCTGAAAGTAGGTGAACTGGGTAATCTCGATCCCGTCAAGGTCAACCTGCCAGCCCAGACCCCAGGCACCGAGTGTCGGCGACTCCCAGTCGTCCTCGGTAAAGCGCAGGTCGTGGCGCTCCAAAGGGATGCCGAGCACACGCAGGCTTTCCAGATAAAGCTCCTGTGCATCCTCCGGCGCGGGCTTAAGGATCACCTGCATCTGCCAGTGCTGGTATACTCGCAGCGGGTTCTCGGCGTACCGGGCGTCTCGGGGCCGCTTGGCAGGCTCCACGTACACGCATCGCCACGGCTTATCATCGAGGACTTTAAGGAAGGAGGCGGGGTTGAAGGTTCCCGCGCCGACCTCCGATGAGTAGGGCTGCATCAAAATACAGCCCTTGGAAATCCAGTAATCATGCAGCCGAAGGATGATCTCCTGAAAACTAAGTGGCTTACTCATCAACTCCCCCAAAGATACATAAGAAAAGGATTCTAAAGACCCAGCTCATCCCTTATACCACGCATCGCCTCGAGCGAGATGGATACGAACTCTTCAAGCTGTATGCCTAACTCGGAGCATGTCCTTATCTGGTCGCGGTCAGCGCCAGCGGCAAAGCGCTTGTCCTTGAAGCGTTTTAGCACGCTTTTGACTTGAATCCCGGCAAGCTTCTCCGGGTGCATGAGCGCTGCGGCAACGATGAGCCCGGTCAAAGGATCAACCGCGTAGAGCGCCTTGTCGAAGTTAGTGATCCTGTGGACGTCACCCAGGTGGGCGCGAATCGCCTGCACCGCCTTCTGGGGGAGACCATGTTCCTCAGCGATCTTCGCACCCCAATCGGCATGCAGCATCATGTCCCCTGCGGCCTCCGCTTCCTCGTAAGCCACGTCGTGAAGGAGACCTGCAAGTCCCCAAATATTAGGGTCGCCGCCGAACCTTGGAGCAAGCGCACGCATACATGCCTCGGTGGCAAGCATGTGTTTGCGCAGGTTCTTGTTCTTAACCTTTCCTTTGACTAACTCAAATACCTCTTCACGCGTAATCATGGGGTAAGGATAGGGAAAAACCAAAGTAAGTCAATCTTTCCTCGTCCCGAATCAAACTTTTTCGAGATTTTAGTTGCGATCTTTTATCCCCTTGGACAAAAGGATCGTTAACTCAGGGGTCCCCACGAAGTCACGCAGTAACTTCGTGGGGTACAACAGCCGACGAGTGGATTCGAACCACCGGCCTACTCTTTACGAAAGAGTTGCTCTACCGCTGAGCTACGTCGGCAGAATAATCAACGTCATCCTCTACTTTGAATTGTAGCTGGGTTCCGAGTTCTGTCAACATCACGTT
>DAOVCF010000018.1 GCA_030670165.1 Candidatus Stahliibacteriota bacterium
GAGATAATCCACGAAATCTACGATAACGGTAACAGTTACTACTCGGTTCACAAGCACATAGATACTACGAGAATCGTCATCAAGTGCTGGGTGCGTAAGAGCGATTTCTCAACCATCAAGGTGATAAAGGATCGTTCGGGCCGCTTCCAGCTTGGGGTGGAGCCTGTGGAGGGAGGCATCCTGGTCTCCGACGGGTTCAAGGGCAAACAATCCATGCTCAAGCACTCCGGTCGCTTCTACGACCGGCATACGTTGATTGAGGTCTTCCGCGGGTTCCCTTTTGACGAGCCCGAGACCATCGAATTCGGTTTCTTTGAATCCAACCTTGGAATGGTAATCACCGGCACGTGCACCTACGGCGGGATTCACACTATCCAAACGGATGCAGGGGAGTTCCGCTGCCACAAGCTAACCCTGGGGTTCAAGAGCAAGCTTATAGATACCCTCTACAAGGTACTTCTGGCAGGGCGCAGTTTTGATTTCTACTACGAGGTTCGAGACCCTCACCGGATGATCTACTGGACCGACAACAAGGACGGGTACATGAAGCTTATCCGCATCGAAAGCGAAGGGGAATGAGCGAAAGCTGGGAGATCATCGAAGCCTTGCTTTTTGCTTCACCCGAGGTGGTGAGCACCCAGCGTTTGGCGAAAGCGGCTGAGATGACGCCCTCGGAGGTAGAAGCCTGCATCGCCAAGCTGAACGCGGACTATGAGGCGCAGGATCGGACGTTCCATATCCGTCAGGTGGCCGGCGGCTGGCAGATGGTTACCCTGCCGCGATTTGCGCCGTGGATCATGCGTCTCTACTCAAGAAAGGGCCACGACCATCCCTCCAAAGCCGCACTTGAGACCCTGGCGGTCATCGCCCACCGGCAGCCAATCAACAAACCCGATATAGATCAGGCTCGCGGGATCGACTCCTCATATATCCTTTCCACCCTCTTAGAACGGGGTCTTGTGCGCATCAAGGGGCGCGACAAGCGTGCAGGGCATCCTTACGTTTACGCTACCACCCCCAGGTTTTTGGAGTTCTTCGGGCTTGTCTCACTTGATGAACTGCCCGATCTTGAGGAGCCGGCCGTTAAAGAAGAAGACATATTGCCTCTGGAGGAGACAGAAGGGTCCGGGCAAGCAGAAGAACATCGGGAAGAAGCCGCGGAGGAGGTGGACGAGGATGCTCTGGCCGCCATAGGCTACCGGATCGAGAAGAAGGGTGAAGAGCAGGAAGGATCCAGCGGAGAATCATCCGCAGGAGGAGAAAGTGAAGAATCTTGAACCGGAGGAGCCACAGGCGCTTTTGATATGCGGACTGCTTTCTGTGGAAAACGATTTGATCAAAAGCATTGAGACAACCCTTGAGGAAGAGTTCGGGTCAGTGCTCCTACGCAGCGAACTCCTTCCCTTTACCTGGACCGACTACTACAACGCCGAGCTGGGCGAGGGGATACTGCGGCGCTGGCTTATCTTCTCCCCACTGGTGAATCTTTTACAATCCTGGCAATACAAGCTGGAAAGCTGCAAAATAGAAGATTCTTTCAGGAAGAACGGCAAGCGGCGGATCAACGTAGACCCGGGATTCATTCGACTGGACGGGTTGTGGCTTTTGACCACAAAACCTGCCGGGCACAGAACCTATCTTGAGAAGGGCGTATGGATCGAGCTAACCCTGCGGTTCCTGCGCGAGCACTGCGAGGAGCTGCCCTGGACCTACCCCGACCACCGTGACGCTGGAGCCCAGGCGTTCTTTCTTAAAGTGCGGGAGTTTCTAAAGAAGGAGTTGCATAATGTTTGAAGCCCAGGTCAGCGTTCCCTTCCGCTTTAGTCACAGTCTGAAGGGGTTTGGAAAGGAGTTTGAGGAGGTGCACGATCATACCTGGGTCGTAACCGTCAGGCTTTTAACCGCTGCTTTGGATCAAAGGGGAGTGAGTGTGGATTTCATGAAACTCAAGGAGAATCTAATCAAACTGCTTGAACCTTTTCAGGGTAAGCTTCTGAATGACTGCGAGGCCTTCAGCAATATGCAGCCCACTGCTGAGCACATCGCTCTTTGGGTGGCCGGGAAGCTGGAAAAGACTTACCCGGGTCTTATCCGTTCAGTTGCAGTGGGGACCGAAGAGGAGAGAGCCCGGTTTATACTGGAGGCCACCGAGTAGCCCCTTCAACTAACCGAAACTGAGGTGAAAAGAAGTCGGCCGGAGGCTTCATGCTCCTTTTGTGCATCTGATGGTAAACTCCAGGGTCTTGCCTTTGTGCTTCATCTCCATCAGCAAGGCGTTCATCTCAAACGTGTCTAAAAACGGAAAGAGCTTTTCCTCTACGTTCGCCGGGGTGAAGCCTGAGGTGCGGTCGGCGGCATAGATCAGATATTCCTTTAAGGTTTGCCTGAACATCGGCCAGTTGAGGCAGGCAACGGGTTCGGGTATTCCTGCCGCCTCACGATAGGCTGTAAACTCCTCCGAGCCGTCAAGGGTTAGACCGGCAGAGTAGGAGTCAAGAATCCATGGCACGAGAGCCGAGTCCGAGGTAACGGTAAGGTAGGTCTCTCGATACAGCGTGAATGAGATAGAGGCTACGATTTCTTCATCGACGAGCTCTGTTATTACTACAGAGTCTTTAGTATAGTCCTCGACCAAGAACATCTCGTTGGCCCTGAGGATTGTGCCTCCTATCAAAAGAGCCAGCACTATTGTGATTGCGTAAAGAGAAAAGGAGAAGACGAAAACATCTTCACTGCCTGCGAGAAGACGCCCGTCTTCCTTACGCGGATACCTAGAAGAATGTCTCTGTAAATGGCTGAAGAAAGTTGACATTGGGTTAAAGGGCGTTATTATTTCACGTTACAACGATTATACTAAGACCTTAAGGAGGCTTCATGATCGGATTTCTGATAGTAATACTTCTGATCGGAGTGGGGGTGCTTTTGTTCTTCGGGTTCAGGCTTCAACGGATGCTGGTTAAGCAACCGGCCACGGGCGAGGTTGACAAGACCAGCAGGCGGGTCAAACCCATCGCCTACATACTGGGAGCGGTAGTTGTGTTGTTCCTGGTCATACTCGTAAGCTTCATCCGAATTGTCCCTGTGGGCAACGCGCTTGTTATCTTCTGGATAATACCCAAGACCTACTCGGTCGCCCGCGAGGGTATCAACTTCATCCCGCCCCTCATCACCCAGACCTCGCTTTACGATCTCAGGCGCATCGACTACACCATGTCGAGCGAGGCCGAGGAAGGGCGGCGCAAAGGGAAAGACGACGCCCTGTGGGCACCCACCAAGGAAGGCCTGCAGGTAGGGCTTGATCTTACCTGCTGGTACCGGCTGGACTCCGAGAGGGTCTTCGATATCCACCGCCTTATCGGACCAGACTTCGAGGCAAAAGTGGTGAGGCCGGCCATACGCTCCATTGTACGCATGAGTATGTCCGGTTACAGCATCATGGACATCTACTCCAACAAACGCGAGGAGATCCAGGATCAGATATACAAGAAGATCAAGCGCCAGCTTGGCCTGGACGGGATAATCATCGAAGGGGTGGCGATTCGAAACGTGCAGTTCACCGAGGAGTTCGCCAGGTCGGTCGAGGAAAAACAGATAGCCCAGCAGAAGGCCCAGAAGATGGAGTACGTTTTGGAGGAGGAACGCATGGAGGCTGAGCGCAAACAGATAGAAGCCGATGGTAAGGCAAAGGCTATAAAGATCGTTTCCCGCGAGCTTCGCACCAACCCGAACTACATCAAGTACCTCTACGTTGACAAGATTGCCGACGACGTGAAGGTTATCGTCTCCGACCAGTCCACCATCATGGACCTCAAAGGGCTTATCGGTCCTTAGATGAGAGGTTTATCCTGGGTCCCCACAAGAGCGCGAAGCGCTCTTGTGGGGTGAAACTGTGTGGTTAACTGAACTTGCGGTCTCAGGCTTCCGCAATCTGGCTGAGCAGAGACTTGAATTTGATCCGAGGGCCAACCTTATCTTCGGACCTAACGGTGGAGGCAAGACGAACCTTTTGGAGGCTGTTGCCGTGCTTGCCTCGGGCCGCAGCTTCAGAACCCTGCAAGACTCGCAGCTTCTGGGCTTTGAAGCCACTCATTTCCGTATAGCCGGGAAGGCAAAAAGTTCCAGGAATAAGGAGTGGTCGGCCAGGGTTTACTTCTCGCCTGCTGAACGCAAGCACTACTTCTTTGACCGGCGCGAGATAGCCAAACGCTCCCTTTATGCCGGTTGGCTTCCCGTCTCGGTGTTTCTCCTGGACGATCGTCGGGTTGTGGCAGGCCCTCCGGCCCAGCGCAGGGCTTTTCTTGACGATGCTATCGGCAAGGTGTCGCGAACCTACCGTTTTCTCCTGGCCGAGTTCCGCAGAGTACTTCTCCAGCGTAACGCATTGCTGAGCAGAAACGGGAGCGACGCTGAGCTCCGAGTGTGGGATAAGCGCCTGGCCGAGCTGGCAGGCGAGATCAGCGGGCGGCGCTCGGAGTACTGGCAGAACTTCAAGACCCGCTTCGAGCAGATGAGCCGGTGTTTCCTGCCCGCTGATCAGATTCGGCTTGGGTATCTTCCAAACGTTGGCGGGAAAGAAAACTATCTTGAGGTTCTGGCTCGATCGAGAGAGACGGAGCGTCAGGTTGGCTACACCCGCCGGGGTCCGCACCGCGACGACTTTCGTATCCTTCTCAACTCTCGCCCATTGCGTGTCTTCGGTTCCTACGGCGAAGAGAGGCTTGCCGCCCTCGCGCTTGCCCTGGCTGAGGCCGAGACAGCTCTTGCTTCAGGTCGCAGGCCAATCTATCTCATGGACGACGTGGCAGCCGAGCTCGACGATCGTAACACACACCTGCTTTTCGACCTTATTCGTTCCAAGGGCCAGCTTTTCTATGCCTCGGCCCGTCCACCCGAAGTTGAAGGAAGACGTTTTCATGTCAGGCAAGGAAAGATCAGGCCGGTTTGAGCCGCTGGGGCAAGCGCTGCAGCGTATCATGAAGAGACGGCTGGGCAAACGGCTGGCCTCCTATGACGCGGTCAAGGTTTGGCCCAAGGCAGCAGGTCCCGAAATCGCTAAAAGATGTGTTGCATTGGGAATAAAATCGGGTATACTTTACGTTGGGGTGCCTGATAACATCTGGCTCACCGAGCTTGGTGCTTTAAGGGAGAAGTTGATCCGGAGCATCAACGAGAAGCTGGGGAAGGAGGTGGTGAAGGGAATCAGATTTCAAATCGGAGTTCCTAAGACTCGGAATTTTAAGAGGAAGAAATGAGAGAACGCTACGATTCATCAAAGATTCAAGTCTTGAAGGGACTGGAGGGAGTCAGGCGTCGTCCGGCCATGTACATAGGCGACTTGGGTGCGCGGGGTCTGCACCATCTGGTTGTAGAGATCGTCGACAACTCTATAGACGAGGCTATGGCCGGGGTATGCAAGCACATAATCGTTACGCTGGCGGAGCCTAACAAGATCTCCATTGAGGATGACGGGCGCGGCATACCTGTGGATATTCATCCTGAGCTGGGCATACCCGGTCTTGAGGTCGTTATGACTCTTCTTCACGCCGGGGCCAAGTTCTCGGGCAAGGTATACACCATCTCCGGCGGTCTGCACGGCGTGGGTGCGTCGGTGGTGAACGCCCTCTCAGAGTGGATGGAGGTGGAGATTTACCGCCAGGGCAAGGTATACGTTCAGTCCTATCGCAAGGGTGAACCTACCGGCCCCATACAGATCAAGGGTAAGACCAATAAAACCGGAACCACGACCACCTTTATCCCTGATTCTGGTATCTTCAAGCGCCCCATCTTCAACCCTGAGATCATCTCCACCCGGCTGCGCGAGGTAGCCTACCTCAACCCCGATTTGAGCATAAAGCTGCTTGATAACGTCAAGGGAACCGAGCAGGTATTTCACTACAAACGTGGGATAGTAGACTTTCTTGCCTACCTGGATCAGGGACGGACCAGGCTTCACAAGCCTTTATACATCAAGGACTCGCGCAACGGGATCGAGGTTGAGGCCGCCATCGAATATACGGACAGCTTTGCCGAAAACATCGTTACCTTCGTCAACACCATCAACACCCATGAGGGCGGGACTCATCTTGTGGGTTTCAAGGCCGCGCTCACCAAGACCTTAAACGAGGCGGCGCGTAAATCCAACTCCAAAAAAACCATCGATCTTACTGGCGAGGACGTTCGTGAGGGGCTTACAGCGGTGCTTTCCATCCGGATGCGCAACCCTCAGTTCGAGGGGCAGACCAAGACCAAGCTTGGCAACAGCGAGGTGAGGGGAATAGTGGAATCCATAGTTTCCGAGGGTCTCTCCAGGCACTTCGACGAGCAGCCACGGGTTTTAAACCTCATCCTTCAGAAGGCCACCGCAGCGGCGCGTTCGCGCGAGGCGGCACGCAAGGCACGCGAACTCGAACGCAAAAAGAGTTTTCTTGCCTCCGATACCCTGCCAGGCAAGCTTGCCGACTGCTCGTCGGATAATCCGGATGAGTGCGAGCTCTTCATAGTCGAGGGCAACTCGGCTGGCGGCTCGGCCAAGCAGGGGCGCGACCGCCGATTCCAGGCAGTGCTTGCAATGCGCGGAAAGATACTCAACGTGGAAAAGTCCGGCCTTAACAAGATATTAGCCAACACGGAGATCAAAGCGATCATTAGCTCGGTGGGTACTGGCTTCGGAGAGGAGAGCTTCGACGATTCGCGGGTGCGCTACTCCAAGATCATCATCATGGCCGACGCGGACGTGGACGGCTCCCACATACGCACCCTTCTATTGACGCTTTTCTACCGGTACATGCGTGATCTTATAGAGAACGGTATGATTTACATCGCGCAGCCGCCCTTATACCGGGTCAAGCAGGGAAAGAAGGAGCAATACCTCTTTTCAGACGAGGAGCTGGAGGAGTTGCGCAAGAAAACCTCCCATCCTGAGCGCCTTGAGGTGCAGCGTTTCAAGGGACTGGGCGAGATGAACCCGGAGCAGCTGTGGGAGACGACCATGAATCCCGCCAGGCGCATCTTAAAGAAGGTTTCGGTGGCGGACGCGACCGAGGCTCACCGGGTCTTTTCGGTGCTCATGGGTTCGGAGGTCGAGCCGCGACGGGAATTTATAGAAGAAAACGCACAGTTCGTCGAGAATCTGGACATTTAGGAGGATTTGTGGAAAGACACGATCTTTTCAAGGAGTTGACTGAGGCATTCGGTCCGTCGGGATACGAGGGCGACGTTCGTGCCATAATGGCGCGGCACTTTTCAGGCTCTATGAGCGTCTCCACCGACCGGCTCGGCTCGGTAATCGGCTTCCATGATGGTGACGCGAAAGGCCCCAAGGTTCTTCTTGCGGCCCACATGGACGAGGTCGGGTTCATGGTCAAGCACGTCACCAAGCAAGGCTACATCCGGTTCCTGCCCATAGGCGGCTGGTGGCCCCAGGTGCTTTTGAGCCAGCGCGTTAAGGTTCGAACCCGTAAGGGTGATTTCGAGGGGATCATAGGCTCCAAGGCACCTCACGCCATGAAGGAGGAGGAGCGCAAGAAGCCCCCGGAGATGGACAAGCTGTTCATAGATATCGGTGTGGTGGGCGAGAAGGGAGCGGCCGATGCGGAGGTGCGTCCCGGCGACCCTGTGGTTCCCATCTCAGAGTTCCGACCGCTTGCAAACGGGGTGCTGGCCGCAAAGGCGTGGGACGACCGTGTGGGATGCGCGGTGATCGCAGAGATGGCCGAGGAGCCGGGCTCGCACCCTAACCGCCTGTACTTGGCCGCTACCGTTCAGGAAGAGGTAGGACTTCGCGGGGCGCGCACCGTGGCCGGGCTGGTTGAACCCGATGTTGCCATCGCCGTCGACGTCTCGCTCTCTTCTGACACCCCAGGCGAGGATTCCGACGCGGTGGAGAAGTTCGGAGCAGGTGCCGCGGTGCTGGTTTACGACTCCACCATGATACCTAACGTAGCCCTGCGCGACTTCATCTGCGAGGTTGCCGAGAAAGAGGGCATCAAATATCACCTTACCTCCCTTCGTGGGGGCTACGATACCGGTGTTATACACATCTCAAAGATCGGTGTCCCTTCCATAGCCCTGGGTCTGCCATCGCGCTACATCCACTCCCACGTCTCGGCGATCTATGAGGAAGACTACGTTGCACTGCTTAACCTGCTTAAAGCAGTTGTTAAGCGCCTGGATGGCAAAAAGCTCAAAGGGATTTTGAAATTCGCCTGAAGGAGGTTTGGTGAACGAGCCTGAAAATACAAGGACATTCGGATTCTTCGGACACGGCGGGTCTGGGAAAACAACCCTGGCCGACGCAATCCTATTCTATACCGGTGCGAACACCAGACAGGGTAAGGTAGATGCAGGCACCTCGGTCTTCGACTTCGATGAGGAGGAGATCGAACGCAAGATAAGCCTGAACCTTGCCGTGGCGTCCTGTGAATACGCCGATTGTCTTTTCAACCTGGTTGATACGCCAGGCTATGCCGATTTTGTGGGTGAGATGATCTCAAGCGCCCGTGCGGTTGACCTGGGTGTGGTGGTTGTGGACGTAGCCGAAGGTATAGGGGTGGGTACGGAGATGAGCTGGGGCAGGCTCGGTGACGAACGTAAGGGCAGGGCTCTATTCATCAACAAACTGAGCAAGCCGGACACCGACTTTACCTCTGCCTTCAATCAGCTGGTGGAGGCATACGGGACCTCGGTGGCCCCGGTCACCATCCCTGTCGGTGCCGGCTCGAAACTCTCCGGAGTGGTTGATCTTCTGCACGAGAAGGCCTACGTAACCAGGGACGGCAAGACCGAAGAGGTTGAAATTCCCTCCGAGGTCAAGGCCGAGGTTGAGACCTACCGGGAGAAGCTCGTTGAGGCGGTTGCCGAGCTGGACGAGGGGCTTCTGGAGAGCTATCTCAATGGCAACGTCCCCACCGTAGATCAGATGACTCCTGTCCTCAAGAAGGGCATCGCAGAGGGCGCTTTATACCCGCTGTTTGCCGGAGACGCACTCTCTATGATCGGGGTGCATCCTTTCTGTGAGTTCGCGGCCTCCTTCTTCCCCTCGCCACTGGAAATCACTCCGCTGAAGGTACAAGAGGGCGGAGAAGAAAAGGAGATTACCCCTCAGGCGTCTGGCGAGTCTTTAGCTTACGTGTTCAAGACAGTCTCCGACCCCCATCTGGGTGATCTTCTGTACACAAGGGTGTTCTCAGGCGAGATAGCCTCCGGTGCGACCCTTAAGAACGTTGATGCGGGTGCCTCGGAACGCATCGGACAGATACTTTCCATCCAGGGCCGGGAGCGCAAAGATGCAGGTAAGCTTACCACCGGTATGATCGGCGGTCTGGTCAAGCTGAAGTCGACCCACACCGGCGACACCCTTACATCCAAGGCAGGGCTCTCTTTGGGCAAGTTGGAGTTTCCCAACCCGCCCATCTCGGTGGCCATCGTGCCCCGGTCCAAGGGCGACGAGGAGAAGGTCTCAAACGCACTGGCTCGTCTGCACGACGAGGACCCGACCTTCATCTACAGATTCGATCCCGAAATCAAACAGCAGCTCATCTCGGGCATGGGAGAGCTCCATCTTGACGTAATCCTGGCAAAGCTCAAGAAGAAGTTCGGGGTGTCGGTGGATACCCGCAAGCCGCGCATCGCTTATAGAGAGACCATCACCGCGAAAGCAGCCGCTCAGGGACGTCACAAGAAACAGACCGGAGGTCGTGGACAGTTCGGGGACGTATTCCTTCGCCTGGAGCCTCTGTCACCGGGGTCCGGAGTAGAGTTCGCCTCAGAGGTCTTCGGCGGCGCCATACCCTCCAAGTTCATCCCCTCGGTGGAGAAGGGTGTACGCGAGTCCGTAACTCAGGGTTTTTTGGCCGGCTACCCGATGGTTGACCTCAAGGTGACGGTCTACGACGGAAGCTTCCACCAGGTGGATTCCTCAGACATCGCGTTCAAGCTGGCCGCGCAGATCGCGTTCAAGGCTGCTTGCGAGAAGGCGAATCCCATACTGCTTGAACCCATCCTGACCGTGGAAGTCACCGTTCCCGAGGAGTTTATGGGCGACGTTATAGGCGATCTGAACTCACGGCGCGGCAGGATCCAGGGCATGGACTCGGTCGGGCGCAACCAGATGATCAAGGCTTCGGTGCCAGAGGCTGAGATGTACAAGTACGCCACAACCCTTCGGTCGGTAACCCAGGGCCGCGGGTTCTTTACCGCTCGCTTCGATCACTACGAACCGGTGCCATCGGAGTTCTCAGCCAAGGTTATCCAGGAGGCGAAAAAGGCCAGAGAGGAATAAAACACCCCGGCAATTAGTGCTCCTTTTCCCCTAGAAGGGGAAAAGATCGCAAGAATGGATCTGTGGAGGCCGATTTTAAGTCGACCTCTTTTCTTTGCTTGCGATCTTTCGTTGCGCAGCAACGAAAGGAGCATGTATTGGCTTGACATTTCGCTTTCTCCTACTATTCTATTAACTATGCAAGACCAAGGAGAACGAATGCGGCGTGTCGTGGCGATAACACTAATCGCTTTAAGTATCATGAGTCTCACAACTTGCAAGAAGAATCGGTCTCAGCCGTCGACCGACAAGGTCAAGGTAGTCGTCACCATCCCACCTCTTGCCGATTTCGTGCGTCAAGTCGGCGGCGACCGGGTCCAGGTTGCCACGCTTCTTGCACCTGGTGCGTCACCTCACACCTTCGAACCTACACCCTCGCAGGCCAAGGCCGCTTCAGAGGCCGAGCTCGTTGTTCGCATCGGCCTTGACATTGATCACTGGCTGGAGGGTTTGCTGCCTCAAGATGCACCCCTCATCACCGCTTCCAAGGTTTCGGGGATAAAACTCATATCTGAGAACGGACCTCACGAAAGTGCCAATCCCCACATCTGGCTCGATCCCATATACGCCAGGCTGATCTCGCGAGCAATCGCAGATTCCCTCACGAGTATCGACCCTCGAGCCAAGCCGGGCTATCAAGCCAATTGCGACCGCTATCTGGAAGAGCTTGACTCGCTCAACGCCCGCATCGAGGAGGAGGTGATCTCCTTCGCTTCGAAAAAATACGTATCATTCCATCCTGCATGGGTATACTTCGCGCGCCGCTACGGCCTGGAGAGCGCCGCAGTAATCGTCTCCTCGCCAGGCAAGGAGCCTACCCCGAAGGAGATTGAGGAAATCGTAGAGGCGATCAAGGAAGCAGACGTAAAAGCGGTTTTTGCCGAGCCGCAGCTTTCGCCAAAAGCCGCCCAGGTCATCGCCCGAGAAGCGGGAGTCAAGGTGCTCTTCCTTGATCCCTTGGGCAGAGAGGGTGAAACCTACATAGAACTCATGGATCGCAATCTGGAGGTGATGAAACGGGCTATGGGGGAAAGGTGAGTAAAAACCCCCTGGTAAGCCTTGAGGACGTGACCGTTCGTTTTGAGGAGATCACGGCGCTCTCCGATGTGAATCTGGAGATAACGGTCGGTTTCTCCACTGCATTTATCGGCCCCAACGGAGGGGGCAAGACTACCCTGCTTAAGGTGATCCTCGGACTTATCAAACCGACCTCAGGTCGTGTTACGTATCACCATCTTAGGCGTTCTCAGATCGGTTACGTTCCCCAGGAGAGCTTGGTTAATCCAAGCTTCCCTGTAAGCGCTTTGGATGTTACCCTGATGGGCCGTTATCCGGCTTTGGGTCTTGTAAAACGTCCGGGAAGGCGCGACCGCGATCTGGCTGTGACCATGCTTGCTCGTGTGGGTCTGGCAGAACTGGCCAGGCGTCCGGTGGGGACGCTATCAGGCGGCCAGAAGCAGCGGGTGGCCATTGCCCGGGCTCTTGTTGGCGAACCAAAGCTTCTCTTACTGGATGAACCCACCTCGGGTGCCGACGTTGAGGCAAAGGACCGCTTCTACTCACTTATCCGGGAACTCAAAGAGGAGTTTTCCCTTACCGTTCTTATCGCCAGCCACGATCTTACGGTAGTGCCTCGTTTCGTTGACGATGTGGCCTGCGTGGCGCGCACGGTGCATATGCATGCTTGCCCCTCCGACGTCTGGGACGAGGAACACTTCCAACGCATCTACGGGACCCAGATGGAGGCGATCTTCCACGGCAAGGTACCCCACCGGATGGTTGAACCCCACGCGAAGGCGAAGCCTTCGCGTGGGGACCCCAATAAGAAACCACGAAGGAAGGGAAACTGATGTTCGAGGCCGCATTCATGCAGCGAGCACTGATCGCAGGGGTGATTATCTCCGTTCTGCTCTCCGTTCTAGGTTTCTTCGTTGTCCTAAGAAAGATGAGCTTCATCGGCGTAGGGATCGCCCATGCCGCGTTCGGGGGCGTCGCTTTGGGACAGCTTCTTGGCATCCCCATATTCCTTTCCGCCTCGATATTCTCTGTTGCGGCGGGTCTGGGCATAGGTGCGGTAACTCGTCATGGAAAGATCAGGGAGGATACCGCCATAGGAATCTTCTTCGCCGCAGGGATGGCCCTGGGGGTGCTTTTCCTGTCACTCAAGCAGGGCTATACCGCAGACCTTATGAGCTACCTGTTCGGTTCGATCCTGGCGGTTACCCCAGCCGATCTCTGGATCATCGCCGCGGTTGCGGTTGTTATCCTTGTGATAATCGCTCTATTTTTCAAGGAGCTTTTAGCCACAAGCTTCGATGCGGAGCTTGCTCGCGCCTCCGGCATACCGGAGGGGGTTTTGTTCTATCTTCTCCTGGGACTGGTCTCCCTGGGAATCGTTTCAGCCATCAAGTTAGTGGGGATAGTGCTCGTTTCCGCACTGCTGGTTCTTCCTGCCGCCACCGCGCTTCAGTGGTCGGAGCGTTACGGCCGGGTGTTTATCCTATCGGTGATCCTTGGTCTCGTCTACACACTTGGCGGACTCATAGCCTCCTACTGGCTCGACATCCCCTCCGGCGCAACCATCGTAATCCTGGGAACAGTAGTCTTCCTCTTTTCCCTCATCCTTTCTCCCATGCGCCGCCGGTCCCTCAAACACGACACCACTCACGTAGATCCCAGCAACGAGGTTGCTAAAACTGATTGATCCGAACTGCAATCACACCCCGGTTTTGGATCCCGTTAGCTCTCAGAACATTCATCCTCCAACCTGTTCGCCTTCTTTGAGCCGTTATTACTCTCCAGTATATTCACTATCTCATCCAAAAGCTCGGCGACTCGAAAGCCTGACTTGGCCGATCCGATGACTATGGCTTTGAGTCCTTCGGGCTCTCCTATAAGCCGGGTAACCCGGCGGCGTTCCTTCTGTACCCCCGGCTTTATATTGGCGAATACCAGAAAAGGAACCTTTGACTCGTTGAGGAATTTAAGGATCTCCTTGTCACGATCGTCGAATCGACGAGAGTAATCCAAAACCCACACCGCCACGTCCATCCCCCTTGCCACTACGTCGCGCACTATGCGGAAACGGGCCTGACCCGGAGTTCCAAAAAGATGCAGTTTGTAGTTTTTATGCTCTTTGTTGCCGTAATCCAGTGCTATGGTGCGTCCGTGGCGCTCGATGTTAATGGCCCCCGGAACGATGTTTTGCACAAGCGTTGATTTCCCTGCCTCGTCCTTGCCTACTATTACGACCTTTGCAAGCTTCATTTGCTCTCTCCTGAACCAAGATTGATCGCCCCTTTACCTACGCGGCGAGGGACGCCGGAAAGGCAGCGGACCGAGGTGAAGGGTTGAGTGCCGATGTGGTACATCAGGCAGTGTTGGAGTTCTTCACGCTCCCCAGGCCCTCGAGTCAGTAAACGGTTCCAGAATGGTAGCCCACCCCTTGCAGGAACACACTCCCCTTCTTCCCACATCATGATGCAGCGATTCTTCCTCCCGGGGTTCTCAACTGAGAGACGCGTATAAACCCTCAATTCGCCTGTCATCTACAAGAAGTTGCTCAGCGCGCCACTCCCCATATTAAGTTTGGGTTGTTCCGTGTTTCCCTTGTTGTTCAAATTCCCTGGCATCGCTAAACTCAGTGGCTCCACGGGGATGGTGATTGGCCAGTAGCAGGCCCGGATGACCTGTCTTCAGGCTGTGGCGGGGGTGGAGGGATCTTCGGGGCTATAGCTCGATTAACGATGATGCGAATCTCCTCTGTTGTTCTGGAAAGCAAAAGGAACATTATTCCCAGCTTGGCGGATTCGTCCGTGACCGCTACCAGTACCCCGTCATCGCCTGCGGCCTGAAGTATTATGTAGCCGCCGCCGCCTTTGAAGTAAACCTGTTCCAGCTCGCCTACCGCGAACTCCTTGGTTGTACGCTCACCCAATCCCAATACGGTGGCACCCATAGCGGCGATCGCGTCTTCGTTTGTACCGCTGGGCAGAGCCGAGGCCAGCATGAGTCCGTCGAGGCTCACGAACGCCGAAGATTTTATCTCAGGCGCCGATCGGTTGAGGTGGATTAGCACTTCTTGCAATTCATCTTTAAGTCCAGGCACAATTGCCTCCTTACATTCTACATTAAAGCTAACTATACACGAAATTAGCAAGGCTGTCAACTACTTTGGTCGTTCTTGAGTCGAGAGACAGTTGCAGGGGTGGTCGCCAACAGCAAGGCCTGAATTGCCCTCTCTCCAGCAAGCGCTCTTCTATCCATTCTACATTTGACACCTCCACACTCTCAGCTATAATTCCATTCGACAAGAAAGTTTGAGTTCAGTCCTCAAAAGGAGGAGCAAATGTTTTCAATGCTCCTTTTGCGCTTCGCGCAAAAGATCACGAGGAGGAGTTTTATGCGCAACTCAGAAAGTGTTCGTATCTTAGCCGTCATTATCATGGCGCTTTTCATGCCATCGGTGATCTTAGCCCAGGCCGATCCCGTAGACAGGCCTATATCCGTTTCGTGCGTTCCCGGCTTTTCAAGCAACGGTCCCACCTCATACAGCGTCACCACCAACTTTTCCATAAACATACTCGGAGGCCTGAACCGGAGGGTTCACGGCTGCGAGATAGGCGGTCTATTCAACATAGAGAAGGAAGAGGTAATCGGTTTTCAGGCGGCCGGTGTTGGAAGCTTTGTAGGCGCAGACCTCGTCGGCGCTCAAATCGCAGGGGTCGTCAACGTTGTCGGCGGCTACGCTAGTGGCTTTCAAGCCGCAGGCGTGGGCAACTTTGTGGGCTCGGATTTTGCCGGCTTTCAAGGTGCAGGCGTATTTAACATGGTTGTAGGCGACTTCGATGTGGCCCAGGTAGCAGGGGTAGCCAACATTGCCGAGGGTGAGGTCAGAGGCGTTCAGATTGCCGGCCCGTTTAACTTTGCCGAGGGCAACAGTGGCGTCCAGATCGCGGTCGTCAACATCTCCGGCGAGGTGATCGGCGGGCAGATCGGCGTTGTCAACATCGCCAGAAAGGTCACCGGGTTCCAGCTTGGCCTGGTGAACGTCGCCGAGGAGATGACCGGCGTGCCCCTGGGTCTGGTCAGCATTGTCGGCAACGGACAGTTCCACGTTAACGCATGGTTTGACGAGACCTCGATCCTCAACGTGGGTCTCAAGTGCGGTTCGAAGCACGCCTATACCGTGGTTGAATACGGCATCAACCCGCTGGGCGATTATGCCAACAACAAGCTGGGTCTGGGAGTAGGCGGGCACATACCGGCCGATCCCTTGTTTGTGGATATCGACGCGGTAGGCTACAGCGTCGTCGAGGGCATTCTGCCGGTTACTGAAACACGCTCAAGTCTGCTTGCAAGGCTTCGCGTCACCGGCGGCTGGCAGATTAGCCCCAAGCTTGCGGTAACCCTCGGCCCGACCTTAAACGTCTGGCACTCCACCGAGGAGGACGGTTCGGATATACCCCTCTTTGACCTGCTCATCTATGAGCATCAGGGTGAGAACACCTGGACCCGCATCTGGGCGGGATTTTCTGTCGGAGTTCAACTACTTTAGGGTCAAGTTGTTGCAGCGAGGAGGAGCATGGACGTAAATATCACTTTCTGGTTTCTCCCAGCCCTGGGGATTTGGTTGTTGTGTTGCGTTGTTCGCAGCACCTACGAGGTTTTGAAGTACAGGAGGCCTGCGGTGCGTGAAAACAAGGGGCTATTTATCCTGATGATGGCCGTCATGTTCTTAATGTGGGCGGCGTGGGGATTTATGAGCTTCGCCGATCCGGTGAAGATGACGTTCATAACCTGGCCTCGATACGTCGGCGCGGGGGTATTCGTTATCGGGTTAGGCCTTTTTATATTCTCCGACGTCGCCAAGAAGGGGGTAATAGACAAGGGGTTCCTGGTCACAAAAGGCATCTATTCCAAGATACGGCATCCCATGTACTTAGGACAGTTTCTTATGGCCGTGGGTTTGCCATTCTTTAACCGCGGGTTGGTGACCTTGTGCCTGTCAGTATTCTGGATAGCCCAGCTTCTCTACTGGCGATGGTTGGAGGAGAAGGAGCTGCTCGCTAAGTATCCGGAGTACGCGGAGTACAGGAAGCGAACCTGGTTTTAACGATTTGCTCATTTTTGCGGCAGCAAAAAAGATCGCGATTAATCCTCCTTTTCTCCTGCGGAGAGAA
>DAOVCF010000081.1 GCA_030670165.1 Candidatus Stahliibacteriota bacterium
AGCGAGCAAGGCGGATAAGCTGAGAGCTGAAGCCAGTCTCCTATCGGCAGAGATGGAACTCTTCTCAGCTCGCACTTCGCTTGAGAACAACCAACGCATCCTTTCGGACCTTATGGGTTTTTCCCAGTGGCGACCCATAGAGGCCGACGAACTCCACGAGGCAGAGGAACCTTATTCCCTTCCCACCACGGTGATCTCCGCCGCTATATTGGCCCAGAACCCGGACTTCGACGTGCTCCTGCGTCAGGTTAAGGCCTCCGACCTTACCTACTGGGGGGCGTGGGCTTCGATCCTGCCTTCCCTTTCTCTAACTGCCTCGAGGAACTTTGTCCAGGAAGAGGTTCTGCCTTCATTCTCGGACTGGGATGATGTGTCAACAGATTACGGCCTTGCAATAAGCTTCCCCATAGCCGATGTTAAAGGGAAGGTGCTTTCAATAAACCGTGCAAGGCTGGAGCGTAAGAATTCGAGGATAACTCTAGCCCGGCAGGAGCTCAGCTTCCGCGAGAGTCTGGCCGCACTGCTTGCTACCCAGTCCTCGTCCTACAAGGGATGGGAGGTGGCGTCCAAGAACGTTGAGCTTTCAAGCGAGGTCTACCGCCTTACCGCCCGCAGCTACGAGTTGGGAGCCTCCTCCCTGGCCGATCTTTTGCAGGTGGAGGCGGAGCTGGTTCAGGCGGAGCGAGCACTGGTTCAGGCAAAAGCGGATTACTGGTCCAGCCGCGCAGAGCTCAACTACTTTCTGGGAATTTCAATGGAGGATTGATGAATAAGAAACGCCGCAAAAGGATAGGCATTTGGCTGGGAATAGCCGCAGGAGCGGTGCTTGTGTTCCTGATAGTATGCAACGTTTTGAGCAGACGATCCGTCGCGCCCGAGGTCACGGTTGCCGAACTTACGAAACGCAGGATTGTTTCCGCCGTCTCCGCCACCGGCGAGATTCGCGCCGCCAATCAGGTGGATATCTCCGCTGAGATCCTTGCCCGCGTCTCCAAGCTCTACGTGAAGGAAGGAGACGCTGTACGCAAGGGTCAGCTTCTGTGCGTGCTTGACGACGCGGCGAAGCGTTCTACCCGTGACCTGCAACGTGCGAATTTCGAGGAGGCTTCCGCCGCATACAAAAGAGGCGAGGCACTTTACAAAGACAGCCTCATCTCCACCGCCGAGTTTGAGCGTTTGAGTACAGCATACGAGGGGGCGCGCGCTCAGCTTGAGCAGAGCGAGGATCAATTGGCAAAGACCCGCATCTACGCCCCCATCTCAGGTCGTGTGGTTCGCTTGAACATCAAGGAGGGTGAAGCGGTGATGATGGGTACCATGAACAACCCGGGGACCGTTATGATGACTCTAGCCGATCTTTCAGCCATGCAGGCCAGGGTGGATGTGGACGAGTCGGACGTGGTCGATTTAAAGATCGGTCAGCCCGCAAAGGTCAAGCTGGATGCGATGCCTGACACCGCCTTTAGAGCCAAGGTGACAAGCATCAGCTACATGCCCTCGACCAATCTAACTTCTACAGCAGAAGGCGTCACCGACTTCGAGGTGATCCTTGACCTTACCGATATCGATCAGGCGCAGCGCCCTGGGATGAACGTCTCCGCAGACATAACCACCGCTACGCGCGAGGATGTAATCACCTGTCCCCTGCAGGCCATCGGCAGACGTGAAGTCAAGGGGAAGCTCTCGGAGACGGTCTTTATCCTTGAAGAGGACAAAGCCAGGCTCGTTCCAATAAAAACCGGCATCTCAGATGGCCGCGCAATAGAGATTATCGAGGGACTCGAAGAAGGTCAGGAGATCATTACCGGTCCATACAAGGTGCTTAGAATACTGCAAGACGGAGACGAGGTTAAACCCAGCAAAGGTGAAGAACCATGGCAAAGAAGTTCCGAAGGTCCAAAGGTCAAGGTAAAGGTTCGAACCACGAGCCGGTAATCAGGCTTCAGGGTCTCTCCAAGGTCTACGACGGCGGCCCTGTCGCGGTCGAGGCGCTCAAGAATATCAACCTTGAGATTTATGAGGGTGGGTACGTGGCCATCATGGGACCCTCAGGCTCGGGCAAATCTACCCTCATGCACATCCTTGGCTGTCTTGACGTCCCTACCTATGGCTCCTACTTCCTCAAGGGACAGGAGATATCCCGCTACGACTCCGATCAGCTGGCGCGGGTGCGCAACCGCGAGGTGGGGTTCGTGTTCCAGCAGTACAACCTGCTTCCCAGACTCACCGCGACCCAGAACGTGGAGTTGCCGTTGCAGTACGCCGGGGTTTCGGTTGATCGCAGAGAGAAGGTCGTGGAGAAGATGCTCGAGATGGTAGGGTTGGCCGAACGCAGCCATCACCGACCGAACGAGCTGTCAGGAGGAGAATCCCAGCGGGTGGCCATCGCCCGGGCCCTTGCCAACGACCCGGCTATACTTCTTGCTGACGAGCCTACCGGCAATCTGGACACCAAGACCGAGGAAGAGATCATGGGACTCCTTGATGAGCTTAACGAACAGGGCAGGACCGTTATTGTAGTCACGCACGATGACAGCGTCGCTCTGCACGCAAAGCGCACCATAAATCTCCTTGATGGGAGGATAGCATGAACTTCCTCTCCCTCCTGGGTCTTTCTGTGGTCACCCTGCGGCATCACAAGTCCCGCTCCTTCCTCACCGCCCTGGGGATAATCATCGGGGTAATGACGGTCATAACCATCCTTTCCCTTCTTGAAGGCCTCAACCGGAAGATCAAGGAGGAGTTTTCCACCCTGGGTTCTTCTACCATCTACATCCAGAAGATGGAATGGCAGATGGGGCCTGGGCGGCATCGACTTGACTTCGAGGAGCTTCGCAAGCGCCCCAATTTCACTGTCGAGGATGCGGAAGCTCTTGCCAAACTCCCTAGCATCGAGGCTGCTGTTCCCAGCATAGGTAAAGGGGCAGGCACCATTAAACGTCTGGGTAATGAGGCTCAGAACTGCGAACTGAAGGGTACCGCCGAAGGCGGTGACCTGACAGGCAACTGGGTAGTGGAACAGGGCCGGTTCATCACCCGCGAGGACAGGCTTCACCGCCGTCTGGTTTGCGTGATCGGTTCGTATATAGCCGAGAACCTGTTCGGCGCGGAAAACCCGGTAGATCAGACCCTGGACGTGGACGGTCACCGCTATCTTATCGTAGGGGTGCTCGAGGAAAAGGGTGCCATGTTCGGCAACATCCAGGACAACGTGGTGATCATTCCGGTCTCCACCTACCTCAAGTACAACCCGCTTCCGCGGGGCTGGCGCGCCATCTGGGGCGGCCTATCGATCGAGGCGCTGCCCAAGCCTGGGGTGCCGCTGGAGAAGGCCATGGCCGACGTGGAAGAGCAGCTGCGTCTGCTACGCGGACTGCGCTATGACCAGGACAACGACTTCGGCCTCAACACCCAGCAGATGATTATGACCGCGATGCAGGGAATTACCTCAACCCTGTGGATCGTAATGGTGGGGATAGCCGCAATCTCGCTCATCGTGGGCGGTATCGGGATCATGAACATCATGCTGGTCTCGGTTGCCGAGCGCACCCGTGAAATCGGCATCCGCAAGGCGGTAGGCGCGCGTGATCGCGACATCATGATCCAGTTCCTTATGGAGGCGGTGGTGCTTGCCCTGCTGGGAGGGCTCATCGGCATAATAGTCGGCATAGGCATCGCCCGACTTGTTTCGGTCCTGGTTGAATTTCTTGATGCCGCCTCGCCCTGGTGGACGGTGGTTCTTGGCTTCGGATTCTCCGCAGCGGTGGGGATATTCTTCGGCATCTACCCGGCGCAGAAGGCCTCTAAACTCAACCCAATAGACGCCATCCGCTACGAATAATACAGTGCTCCTTTTGCGCTACGCGCAAAAGATCGCAGTTGAAAAGCAGGCTGTGCCGGACTCATTATATTGTACTAGGGGTTCCCGCAAAGGAGCGAAGCGAGCGTGTAGCATAGGCTCTCCAGCCTGTGCTTGATATCCCTCCCTTGATGGTAGGGGGAGGGTGTGGAGAACGGAGGCTCCAGCCCGTCTAATTGCTATAGTCTGTTCGATAATATAGGCGCGGGTTGGAGAACCCGCGCTCCACTCTTTGGGCGCTCGTAATGACGGAAGGTTTTTATCGGGGTCCCCGCAAAGCCGCGGAGCGGATTTGTGGGGTGTATATTTGGGGTGCTAAAACGTCAGGCGGCTTTTCTTTTTCTTTACAGGCGGTTTCTTCTTTTCTTCCTGCTTGGGCTGCGGCGCAGGCTTGGTCTCAGGCTGAGGTTTAGGCCTGGACTCCTGCTGAGGGGTAGGCTTGGGGGCAGGTTTCGGCTCAGGTGTCTTCAAAGGAGCGCCGCCGGCTCTCAACCGCTGTTCGTTGAGTTCAATTATCTGACCTTCAAGCTCGTGGATGCGCCGCTCAAGCGCGGAGATCCTGGCACCTATGGCTGGCGAGCGCTTAAGTTCTTCCCAGGACTTCTGCTCAAGCTGCCCTTCCGTCTCCTTAAGCTCGTCCAATTTGGACTTTATTCGGTCGCGGTCCTCGCGCAGCTCGGCTATCTCCCGCTCAAGGTAGGTCTTCTCCTTGACAGCCATCTCCATGGCCGAGTGCTCCTTGCGCAGGTACTCAAGCCGCTTGTTGATGTCCTGCTCTTCGCGCTCCAGGGTGCGCAGCCTGGCTTCGGTCATTGCCAGCTCACGCTTGCGCTTCTCAAGCTTCTCGGGGGAGATGTAGTCGGGATCGCCTGGCCCTATCATCCCCTCAGACGGCCTGGAATGACGCACTGCCTCATGCCGGATGATTTGCTCACGGCTATCCGAGGTTTTATCTCGCTCTCCCCTCTTTGAACTCTCTATCTTTTCCCATACCTTTTTCTGCCCACCGGAGGGTTGCTTTTCTTCCTTTTTCCCCTCTTTGGCGGTCTCAACGCCGCCTATTTTACCGAACTTGCGTTCAAGTTCGCGCAGCTTCTCAAGCTCCTCGTCCGAAGGCGGCGGTGTGGGTTTTTCTTCAGGCGGTTTCTTGACCTGCTTTTCTTCCTCTTCCTTTTTCTTCGCTTTGGGTGTAAACTTCGGCATATTAAAAGAATAGCGAGAATTTGGGCTTAGTCAAGGGGTACGCCCAAGGAACGATCCAGGGATCAGCGAAAGCTTGACACAAGCACAAATTTATTTATAATTTTATCCACAAAGGAGGAGAAAATGCCAATGGAGTATCGTCGGTTTCTCAGACAAAACGACATCTTAGCTTTACCTGTAGCAGGAGCGGATTATCATCCTGGCTCGGTATTGAAACAAAAAAGGCGAAGACGCAACTATACTCAATGGGTGAGGATAGATATGTTGCTGAACAACGACGAGGAATGGCCATGCAAGCTGGTAGAAGCAAATATAGTGGGTCTCGACGTCAGACGCCGCTTGAGCCTGCAAGGGCGGGCAAGCGTGAAAGAATTCGGACTCGGCGTCGGAGGAGGATTGCGCAACGCAACTTCAGTCACGTATGAAATAAAGGGACTCAAGAATCTCGTGTTCAAAAACCCCAATGTTCTCATCAGACACAGTGATGAAATAGAAGGTTACATCCGCAACAACAGAAGAAGAGGCTACCGCTATTTCGTTCTCGAACGTTTGTGGTACGCGGCCGAGTTCATCGTCAAGTTTGAAGGAATGACCAAAGTCGAACTGAAGGCGGCCCTCGACAAATACGCAGAGGTAACGGGCGACGCAAAGTTTAAGTTGAACACCAAAGGAAAGATAATAGTAACCGCCGACAACCCAACCGTTCCCTTCGGGTTCACCACCTGGATGAGAATACCATAAGAATACTAGCCTTACCTGTATACCGGTCTTGCATCCCCCCCGGTTTTATGTAAACTAGCTAATGTCTTTAAAATTGACCTTTTTCGGTGCGGTGAGGACGGTAACCGGCTCCAAGTTCGTTCTGCACACGCGCAAAGCCTCCATACTTACCGAGTTCGGAATGTTCCAGGGCCATCGCAAAAAGGCCTTCGAGATCAACAGTCGAGTGCCTCAGGCGGCCCTTAATGCAGACGCTATGGTTTTTTCACACGCCCATATAGACCATTCCGGGAATATCCCAAGGCTCGTGGCCGCAGGCTACGCAAGACCCATATACGCCACCCCTGCCACGGTTGATCTTACCAAGATACTTCTTCTTGACTCGGCTGAGATTCAGGAGCGTGACGTGGAGTACGTCAATAAGAAGCACGCAAAACGAGGAGAGCCTGCGGTAGAAGCTCTCTATACGATCCAGGAGGCGGAAGAAGCGGCCCAGCATTTCCAGCGGCTTGCCTATCATGAACGCAAGGAGCTTGCCCGGGGGCTGAGCGTTACCCTGTATGACGCAGGGCACATCCTTGGGTCGGCCCAGGTGCTCCATGAGATCGATGGCCGGCGCATACTCTTTACCGGCGATCTGGGTCAGCCTGATCTGCCTGTGGTGCGCGATCCAGAGCATGTTCCTGATCCTGACGTCATCATCTCGGAATCAACCTACGGAGGCAGGGTGCATCCTCCCCTTGAGGAAGGCAAGGAGCATCTGCAGAAGATCCTGCAAGAAGCATACGATAGGAGTGCCAAGATGTTGGTTCCCGCCTTCTCGGTGGGACGCACACAAGCTCTGGTCTTCGTCATGCACCAGCTTATGGACGAGGGGCGCCTGCCCCAGATGCCCATCTGGGTCGACTCCCCCCTATCCCTTGAGGCTACCCAGGTATTCCGTAAGCATCCTGAGTGCTTTGACGCCGAGACACGCGAGTATCTCGAGCAGGATAAAGACCCCTTCGGCTTCTTCCGCCTGCGCTACGTGAAGACCGTTGAGGAGTCTAAGGCGCTTAACGCCGTCAAGGGTCCGTGTATGATAATCGCCGCCTCCGGAATGTGCGAAGGCGGACGTGTTGTCCACCATCTAAAAAAAATCGTCCCTGACGAGAAGAACCTGGTTTTGATCACCGGCTTTCAGGCTCAAGGAACCCTTGGTCGGCGTATAGTTGAAGGGGCAGAGGTGGTACGGCTTTATGGAGAGGAGTATCCTTTAAACTGTCAGGTCCAGGTGCTCAACGAGTACTCCGCACATGCGGATAAAAACGATCTTCTGGATTTCTTCCGCGGCTATAACCCAAAAAAGGTAAGAGAGGTATTCCTCGTGCACGGCGACGAGGATCAATCTAAAGCGCTTGCCGAGGCTGTTTCAGAGTTGGGCTATGAGAACATCCAGATTCCGGAGGTAGGAAAAACCTTTGATATACGCTGAGGAGAAGCAAAAGGACCCTCTGCTTGAGGAGTTTTTGAACTATCTAGTTGCAGAACGTGGGCTTTCTGCAAACTCGGTGCAGGCTTACGGGCGTGACCTCGATCAGTTCGTATCCTATCTCAGCGAGAGAGGCAAAGAGATATTGGATGTGACCTCCAGACTACTGCGTGGTTATCTTGCGAGACTTGCCGAGGCGGGCCTTGCCCCCCGCTCGGCGGCACGCAAGCTCTCCGCCATCCGTATGTTTCTGCGCTATCTCAACGATACAGGCAGGCTCTCCGGTGATCCTGGCGAGAATATCTCCGGACCGAAGTTGCCTCGCAAGCTGCCCGAGGTGCTTTCCGTGGAGGAGGTCGAGAGGGTTTTGGAAGCGGTCCACTCATCTATGGATAAGGTGAAATCCCCGCGTTCTGATACAGAGATAAGACGTGCTATTGCTTTAGCCCTACGAGATCATGCTATGCTTGAAGTGCTATATGGAGCTGGTCTCAGGATATCGGAATTGATCAACTTGAAGATGGGCGATTTATATCTGGAAGAGGAATTTTTGAGAATTATCGGTAAAGGGGATAAGGAGCGGGTAGTTCCTCTGGGAGAACCGGCGATAAACGCGGTGAGACGTTACCGGGATGGTATCCCGGGGCGCTCCACCCTCCTTAGGACAAGCGGTCAGGCAAAGAACGTCTTGTTCCTGAACGTTCGCGGGGGGCCGCTCTCTCGCATGGGCGCATGGAGGATCATTCATTCCTACGTCCAAGCGGCCGGGATCAAGGGCCACGTTACCCCTCACACCTTTCGTCACTCCTTTGCCACGCATCTTCTGGAAGGCGGAGCAGACCTGCGTGCGGTGCAGGAGATGCTGGGGCACGCAGACATCTCCACAACCGAGATATACACCCACGTGGACCGTTCCTACCTGCGCGAGGTCTACAAAACCTTCCACCCGCGCGCATGAGCAAGCTTGGTCGCGAGGAGTTCGAGCGGATCGTGAGGGAGACGATTGAGGGACTGCCGGCAAAATTCAAGCAGGCTTTAGACGAACGCAACATCGTTATCGCGGTCAAGGATTACCCTGATGCCGCGGATCCGCCCTCGTTTATGGGTGGTCGGGTTCTGGGTTTCTACCACGGCGTTCCGCTTCGTCGGAGAGGGGCAACGGGTTACGGTCTTTGGCCGGATCGGATCGTTATCTACAAATCTCTGATTGAACGCTACGCCAGTG
>DAOVCF010000116.1 GCA_030670165.1 Candidatus Stahliibacteriota bacterium
TTATTTCTCCGGTGATTATGACGATGCTCAAAAATTTCTTAATAATGCTTTAAGTCTGGTTAATGATAACATTAAAAATCCAAGGCTTCAAGCAATACTTCTGGGGAACCTAGCAGGGGTATTCTTCGAAATAGGACAAAACGAAACTTCTCTAACTTATTATCAACAGGCTAGGGAGCTTTTTGAGAAAATGGAGCTATTTCATTTGGTCAAACAAACGGATGAGAATATAGCGAAAGTTGAGGAAGCGATGAGAAAGAAAGGAAAGAAGTAGTTCTCTTGACCCCTACCTTTCCTCCATAATCCTAAATCTCCGCCTTCGGTAGAACTTTTAGTATGCAGTGTGAACCTTCAGGTTCGCAGGCGAGGCTAATGCCCAAAGGGGCACGCTGCAGATGATCGCAGGCCCTCACCTTAATGCTCCATTTGTCCTTCGGCAAAAAGATCGCAAAGTTTAAGTATCTTGACTTCGGGCATGGGCTGACTATCATCAGAAGATGCACTCAGTGTCTGAACGTGAGAACAGGATAAGGAAATTGAACGAGTTGCGAGAGAAGGGTATTGAACCGTACCCATATCAGTTCGAGCGTACCCATGCGGTGAGTTCCGCGTTAAAGAATTTCGAGAAGCTGGTTGAAACCGAGACCCAGGTGAAAATCGCGGGACGGCTCCGCACCCGGCGCGACTTCGGCAAGACTATCTTCTTCGACCTGCACGATGAGAGTGGCAAGATTCAGCTCTACATCCGCAAGGACGAAGCCCTCCTCGCCCTCCCCGCCCTCCTCTCACCCCAAAAAGTCGCTACCGACTTTTTGGGGACCCCGGCCCTCCCCGGTACTCCTCCCGATCAGCTCTCCTCAAATAACGCTCTTCCAGAACGTAACGTTCCGCCTGGAAAGCATCCACTTTTTTCCGACTTCCTTTCGCTCGTAGACCTGGGCGATTTTGTTGGGGTCAGTGGAGTTCTCTTTCGCACCAAGACCGGCGAGCCGACCGTCAACGTCAAGGAGTTCACCATGCTCTCAAAGTCACTTGCCGCTTTGCCGGAAAAGTATCACGGGCTTCAGGATACCGAGCAGAGGCTCAGAAAGCGTCATCTTGACCTGCTTGTAAATCAGGAGACGCGCGAGGTGTTCAGAACCCGCAGTCGGCTGATTGCGCTTACCCGCCGATTCTTTGACGAGCGCGGCTTCCTAGAGGTGGAGACCCCGATGCTTCAGCCTTTATACGGCGGGGCCGCAGCCGAGCCCTTCCGTACCCACTACCGCGTGCTTGACCGCGACTACTTTCTGCGGATCGCCACCGAGCTTTATCTCAAGCGGCTTATCGTGGGCGGGTTCGAGAAGGTTTACGAGATAGGCAAGGACTTCCGTAACGAGGGGCTTGACCGGGTGCACAACCCCGAGTTCACCATGCTTGAAGCGTATCAGGCGTACGTGGATTACTTCCAGATGATGAAGCTTACCGAGGAGTTATTCAGACTCCTGGCCTCCGAGCTTACCGGTTCAACCACCGTAACACCCGTTACCTGGATGGGAGCCGAGTTCGATTTCAGCGGTGAATGGGAGAAGGTTGAGTTCGTTCCTGCCCTTGCCGAGAAGATCGGCACTGACCCGTTGCAGCTTTCCGAAGACGATCTTCGAAAGATCTGCAAGGCTAAGGGAGTGGAGGTTACCGATCAGACCCCTTACGGGAAGATGCTTGATAAGCTGTTTACCGAGCTCGTGCAGGATCACATCCACGGCCCTGCGTTCGTTGCCGATCACCCCAGGATAATCTCGCCCCTGGCAAAGGTGCACAGGAATAATCCTCAATTGGTCGAGCGATTCGAGCCGGTGATCGCCGGTGTTGAGTTCGGCAACGCGTTTTCAGAGCTTAACGATCCTTTAGAGCAGCGCAGGCGGTTCGAAGAGCAGACGGCGCGTCACGAGGAGTTTTCGGTTATGGACGAGGATTTTATCCAGGCCCTTGAGCAGGGTATGCCTCCTACGGGCGGACTGGGACTGGGCATAGACCGAATGGTTATGCTGTTCACGGATTCCGCTTCGATTCGCGACGTGATCATATTCCCGCAGCTTAAAGAAGAGGGAAAGTGAACGTTAATCTCTTTGTTGCTCGTCGGTATCTTCGCCAGCGGCGCAGGGGCGAGGGTTTCTACAACCTGATCTCCACTATCGCCATAGCTGGCGTGTTTGTTGGGGTTGCTGCCCTTATAATCGCTTTGTCCGTTTTGAACGGGTTCAACGGGGAGCTCAAGGATCGCATCGTAGGCGTGGCTCCTCACATAACTATTCAAAAGTTCTACTCAAATCCCATCACTCCGGAGGAGTATAAGCGTGCTGCAGCTAAGCTTTCACAGATGCGCGAAGTTGTTGGATTCGGTCCGGCGCTCATGCACAAAACCCTGATTCAGTCAAGGTACGGCGCAGAGGGCGTGCTTGTGCGCGGGGTCGATCCTGAGCATTTAAGAAAGACCTCAAGCATTACTGATCCGCGCTATCCATTGGAAGGGAAGTGGTCGTTCGATGGTCGCGGGGTCGTTATAGGTCGTCAGCTTGCGGACAATCTGCGCGTGAAACCGGGTGATACGGTAGTAATTGCTTCCCCTGAGAATGTAATCATGACGCCGGTAGGTCCTATCCCCATAGTGAAGAACTACGTGGTTCGTGGGATTTTTGACGCGGGTTTCTACGACTACAACATGGTGATGGTTTTTCTTGACATCCGCAACGCCCAGCAGTTATTCGGCTACGGCGATCGCATCACCAACATTGAGGTTAAGCTGCGTGATCCTCTCAAATCCACCCGTGTCTCGCAAGCCATACGTGACGAATTGGGCTATCCGTTCGTACCAATCGACTGGCTCATGGAGAACAAGAACCTCTTTTCCGCCTTGAAGATGCAGAAGGTGGTCGTTTTTATAGTGCTTGCGTTGATTATCCTGGTTGCGGCGTTCAACATAATCGGTACTTTGATCATGACCGTGATGCGCAAGACCCGTGAGATAGGGATCTTGAGGGCGATTGGGATGAAGTCAAAAGACGTTATGCGCGTCTTTACCTATTTTGGTCTCCTGATAGGGATGGTTGGCACCGTCTTAGGCACGGTTTTCGGGGTCGGGGTCTCCTGGATCATAGACCACTTCAAGATCATTCGCCTGCCTGCAGAGGTCTGGTTTATCGACACCGTACCCGTTAAGGTTCAACCGTTGGACGTAATCCTGATAGCTGCTTCAGCCATTATTATAGCCTTCCTTGCCGCACTTTATCCTGCAAGACGTGCCTCAAAGCTCGATCCTGTGGATGCGATTCGCTATGAGTAGTATTCTTCTGGTGGCGGAAGATTTAGAGAAGATTTATATCAACGGCGACGACAGGGTTCATGCTCTTCGGTCTGCGTCTTTGAAGCTTAATAAGGGCGATGCGGTTTCGATATTCGGCCCCTCAGGTTCAGGCAAGAGCACTTTTCTTCATCTTCTGGGTGCCTTTGACAGGCCTACCTCAGGTAAGGTTTTCTTCGACGGCAAAGACGTGTTCGAGATGGACGATTCCGAGCTTGCCCGCTTTCGCAACAGTGAGATTGGATTCGTGTTTCAGTTTCATCACCTGTTGTCCGAGTTTTCGGCTTTAGAAAACGTTGCTTTGCCGTTACTCATAGGAAAAACGCCCAGTACTGAGGCATTTGAGCGCGCTGCCGCGATCCTTGAGGAGGTCGGTCTGGCTGGTCGCACCGATTTCCTGCCTGTCAAGCTCTCAGGTGGCGAGAAGCAGCGCGTTGCCGTTGCAAGGGCGTTGGTTCATAAACCCAGGCTTGTGCTTGCCGATGAGCCAACCGGTAATCTGGATCTGGAAACCGAACGAGAGGTCATGGAGATGTTTACTCGCCTTAACGATAAGCTCAAGGTGACGTTTGTCATAGTCTCGCATAATCCTATAATTAAGAGGTTCACCGCTAAACATTATAACCTTATAGATGGGAAGATGTGATGCTCTGTGAGGAATGCCATGAGAACGAAGCCGAGGTTTCGATCACCGAGGTTGACGCAGCCGGCAACCTTATCGAAAAGCATCTGTGCAAGGCTTGTGCGGCTAAGAAGGGGTATCTTTTAGACAAGCAGAAGCCGCTTTCAGAGATGTTCAGCGAGCTTCTCAAGGAGCTTGGTGAGGGCAAGGACGAGGAGCTGCGTTGTTCGGCGTGTGGGATGAGCTGGGCAGAGTTTCGCCGCCTTGGCAGATTCGGGTGTGAGAGATGTTACCAGGAGTTTGGAAATCATGTGGAAAAGTTGATCTCCCGCATCCAGGGCACCACCCAGCATACCGGCCGCGAGGCATCAAAGAACCAGAAACCCCCTCCCGTTTTTGTCGAGATAGAAAAGAAACGTCTGAGACAGCAGCTTATCAAGGCGATTCAGCAGGAGGAATACGAAAAGGCCGCAAGGATACGAGATGACCTCAAGAAATATGAAGAGCGGACTGAAGACCCGTAAGGTTGGAGCCTGGCTTTCAGGCAAAGGCCCCCAGGCGGACGTCGTTATCAGCTCCCGGATACGACTTGCACGCAACGTGGCCGGCGTATCCTTTCTTCCGAAAGCGTCTGTCCAGGAACAGAAGGAGTTGGTTTCCAGCATAAATCGAACGTTGACTGAGACGCTTATCTCCAACGGACGCGGCGTTGTCCATGTGGAAGACCTGCCCCCGCTTGAAGCTCAGTTCCTCCTGGAACGTCATCTGGTTTCAGCGGATTTTCTGAAGGGCAAGGGGCCGCGGGGTTTCTTTGTCACCCAGGACGAAACCTTCAGTTTGATGATAAACGAGGAGGATCATCTCAGGCTTCAGGTTCTTGCATCGGGGCTCTCCCTCAAAGAGGCCTTCGAGCGAACGAGCGAGATCGAAGGGCGTTTGAACTCGGCGCTGCCGTTTGCCTATAGCGAGCGCTACGGATTTCTTACCGCATGTCCTACCAATGTAGGCACCGGTATGCGCGCCTCGATACTCATCCACCTCCCAGGGGTAATCTTAACCAGGGAGATAGACCGTGTACTGCGCGGCGTTCTTCAGCTTGGACTCTCAGTGCGCGGTACGTACGGCGAGGGCACCGAGACCAAAGGGCATCTCTTCCAGATCTCCAACCAGCGTACACTTGGCCAGAGCGAGGAGGAGATCGTTGAGACCTTAACTGGCATGGCAGAGCAGCTTATACGCTACGAGCGCGACGCACGAGAGTACCTTATGACCAACATGGCCCCATACATCCAGGACAAGACGTTCCGTTCGCTCGGCATCCTGAAGTACGCCAGAGCCCTTACCAGCGAGGAGACCTTGAATCTTCTATCCGCCCTGCGCCTGGGACTGCCAATGCCAGGCCTTGACGCAGCCGCCCTGAACAAGCTTATGATCCTCTCTCGACCCGCAAATCTGCAGCTTTACTTCGGCGAAGAACTTTCGCCTGAGCAGCGCGACAGCAAACGCGCCGAGCTTGTCCGAGAGACGCTTAAAGATGTCGAGGCTTGAAGATATCGGTGAGCAGGGGTTTCTCGATCGGCTCCCAGAATGGCTTAAGACCCGAAACCCACGCATAAAGGTCGGGATAGGCGACGATGCCCTGGTTATTGCCGACGGGACGGTTGTTACGTCAGATTCTTACGTGGAGGGCGTTCATTTCTCAAGGCGATATTTCTCGCCAGAAGACATAGGCTTCAAATCAGCCGCGGCAACGCTTTCCGATCTCGCAGGCATGGGTGCGGAGCCTTTATGCCTTCTCGTGAATCTGTTTGCCCCATCCGAACTTGAGGTTGATTTTGCCAAGAAGCTTTATCAAGGTATGGAAGAGATAGCAGGTTTCCTGGGAGCGGAGATTGCAGGCGGGGATACGGTGTCCTCGGATAGGCTTATATTGAGTCTTACCGCCGTCGGAAAGGCTCTAGCTCCCCTGCTTCGCTCAGGCGCGAGCCCAGGCGATTTGCTTTACTACTCCGGATTCCCAGGCCTTTCAGCGGTCGGACAACAGGCTTTGCGTAAGGACCTAAAAGGATTCAAGGAGTCCAAGGCCAGACATCTTAGGCCCCAGCCGCGCATCGCCCTGGGTCTGGCACTACAGGAAAAGGCCTCGGCGTGTATGGACGTGTCCGACGGCCTCTCAACCGACGCAGGACGCCTGGCCAAGGCAAGCGGGGTCAAGCTGATCATCGAGCATGATCGCCTACCGCGCCACCCGGAAGTCATGGACTTTGCCGAACAGCATGGCGGGCACTGGGATTCGCTTGTCCTCAATGGGGGAGAGGACTACGAATTGCTCTTTACTGCGCCTGCTGAACTCCCCGATCGTATCGCCGGACTGCCCATCCATTGCATCGGCCGCATCG
>DAOVCF010000158.1 GCA_030670165.1 Candidatus Stahliibacteriota bacterium
TGGGCGGATAAGCTCAGGGATATGATTCAGGAGGCGGGCCTGATCATGGAGGATACCAAGGAAGGAACCAGGATAAGGTTCAGATGAGCAAACCGGAACTTCCACGATCAGCAGAAAAGCTTGCGCGGATGATAGACGCCGCCATGCTGAGGCCTGAGGCGACGCGCTCGGACGTAGAGCGCTTCCTTGAAGAGGCCGTGCTGTACAACTTCGCCGCGGTGTTCCTTCATCCGGCGTGGATCGGCGACGCGCGCCAGGTCATCAAGGACTCGCCTGTAAAGCTTGGTATAGCAATAGGTTATCCGCACGGGGCGCATCTGACGGAAACAAAGCTCTTGGAGATCGATCAGGGACTTGATTTGGGTGCCGATGAGTTCGACATGGTTATGAATATAGGCAGGCTGCGTTCGGGAGAGGGCATGGCTGTCGCCAAGGAGATCAAGCGCTGCCGACGTTCGATTGAGGGCAAAATATTTAAGGTAATAATCGAGACCGGCTGGCTAACAGATGACGAGAAGCGGCTGGCGGCACGTATAGTGGCCGACGCGGGTGCGGATTTCGTGAAGACCTCTACAGGCATTGTCGCTCCAGGGGCTACGGCCCAAGACGTGAAGCTTCTATACGAGGCGGTGGACGGCTCAATCGGTGTTAAGGCCTCAGGCGGGATAAGGGCTTTTGATCAGGCGCTTGATATGATCAAAGCCGGTGCTTCCCGCATCGGCACCTCATCAGGCCGGGCGATCGTGGAGGAGGCAAAGTAACGCTTCGCCTCGCAGTAACGTTCCGAAATTTCTGCAAGATATTCTCGCAGGGGCAGGTTTTAGTTGTAGGGATACGGCAGGACCTGTCCCTACATATTCTTTGGGGGAGGAGTTAGAGGTGAGGGGTATAGGTTTGACACACACTGATTCTCGATTAGAATCAATACTCAGTTTGGAAACGGATTCTCTTAAGGAGGATTTTATGTCACACAAGAAAGGCGGCGGCGTTGCAAAGAACAACCGCGACAGCGCAGGGAGAAGACTGGGTGTTAAGATATACGCGTCCCAGCAGGTGAAGACCGGCCAGATCATCATCCGTCAGCGCGGCACCAAGATCATGCCGGGCCGCAACGTTGGGCGCGCCAAAGACGATACGCTTTTCGCGCTTGTCGACGGCGTGATTCGCTTCGAGCACGTTACCAAGAAAAAGAAACGCGTTGTAGTCGTCCCGGCGGAATGACGAAGGAGGTGAAATGAAGATACAATGGTTGGGTCACTCGGCGTTTCTTATTGAGACCGCGGACGGTCGCAAGCTTATTACCGACCCATACGATTCCGGTTCCTACGACGGAGCGGTGGGCTACGAGGAGATTGATGTTGCGGCGGATGTGGTGACGGTGAGCCACGACCACCCGGATCACGACGGTGTGGCCGGGCTGATTCACGCGCCCGGCACTGTGGTGCGCGAGTCCGACTCAACCGAGGCCGCAGGATTCAACATACGGGGTATCGAGACCTTCCATGACGAAAGCCACGGTGCAGAGCGCGGCCCAAACACCATTTTCGTAATCGAGGCCGACGGACTCAGAATCTGTCATCTGGGCGATCTCGGGCATCTTTTAAGCGAGGAGCAAATCGCAAAACTCGGTCAGATAGATGTTCTTTTTATACCGGTAGGCGGACACTTTACCATCGATGCAGGCAAGGCCACCGAGATCGTGAACCGCATCAAGCCCAGGATAGTAATCCCCATGCACTACAAGACCAAGGTGCTTGGTTTCCCGATCGCCGGGGTGGAGGGGTTTCTTCGAGGCAAGTCAAACGTGGTGCGGATGAATTCCACCTTCATCGAGATTACCGCAGATACCCTTCCTGCCGAGACCGAGATCAGGGTTCTGCAATACGCAAAGTAGAACCGGCTTTCAGAGGGTTAAACGTATGGGGTGGTTGGATTACCATCTTCATGAGTTTGAGGTCCCCGTTCCCTCCACAGGCACAAAGGTTAAAATCGGAATCCCTGACGAAGAATTTGCTCGCTCGATTCTTCCCGGATGGGAGGGAAAAATAACCCAATACTTCGGCGATACGAAGAAATGATCGAATGGCTCGGTGGTGAGTTCGATCCTGAACGTTTTGACCCAAAGGAAGTTAAATTTGACGACCCTGCTAAACGCCTGAGAACTGCCTTTGATCTATGAGAATCTTTTAGGGTTTTCCCTCACTCCTCTTCCGGCGCGTCGATTACTTCAACCTCTATTCCATGCTTCCTCAAAAATCGAGTGGTAATTCCATCCTCTCCGCATGAGGGGGAGCGGGATTTGAAGATAGCGCGCTTGGCTCCGGTGAGCCTTGCGATCCTTAGTGTCTCTTCGGCGCCGCTTAAGAACTCCGGCGTAACGTCCCTGCCTTCTTCATTGATCACGGTCGGCTTATCACCCCTCCATGTCAAATCGTTCTTTGGCCGCGGCGTAGGAAACCCACCAAGCTGCTCAGGGCATAAAGGGATAAGACACTTCCCCCTGTCCCTAAGCTTGCCTATCTTTGCAGGAATCTCCCGCTTCGTTCCGTCGTACCGGCAGCGCACCCCCACAAGGCACGCAGAGACCAGTATCACTCCTCGGCTCCGGATCACGAATCACTTGCCTTCTTTTTCCATGTAAGGCCAAGGGTTGACCGGCACACCGTTCACGCGCACTTCATAGTGAAGGTGCGGTCCGGTGGTGCGACCGGTATTGCCGATGTAACCGATCACGTCCCCGCGTTCAATTCGGTCTCCGGTTTCAGCCGCATATCGTGAAAGATGGGCATACGCGGTGCTGAACTGGGTGCCGTGATCTATCACGATCATCTTCCCGTAGGCCCCTACGTAGCCCTTGAACGTAACCACTCCGTCGCCGGTGGCGAATACCGGCGTGCCGATTACGTTGGCGATGTCAATCCCGGAATGGAAACCACCCTTTCGCGGCCCGAAAGGGGAGGTAATCTTCCCAGTGGCAGGCCACCCTGCGGGACGTCCCTCAAGAATGGTAGCCTTTTTCTCCAGGAAGTCACGTAAGTCCTTGAGACTGTTGCGCTTGTTGCGCAACTCCTGGGCCAAGCTCAGCGCTTCAACGTCGATCGTAGCCTTGAGAGTATCCTGAGAAATACTTAAAAGTCCCTCAAAATAGGACTCAGGATCAATCTCTACGCCGCCCTGACCGCCTTTATCTTCTTGATCGGCTTCGGTGGAACGCAGCTTCTGGGCGTCTTGCTTGGAAAGCTTGTAGCCGGCAAGGATCTTGAGATCGGTGACGAAGTTTTCCAGTCGCTCAAGCTCATCGGTTACCTCGGCCAGACGTCTGGCGTGCGCCACCCGTTCGGTTTCTATCTCGTTGAGAAGGCTGTCCTTGGAGTATCCGATGGCGTCGCGCTCGGTTATGAGTGCGCGGGTGCGTACGTGCAATTCACGATTCTCCTGCTGGATCGGTCCTGCAACGCGGCGCAGCTGGATGAGTTCGTTGGCGTAGATAACAAGCCTTACGAAACCTGCAGATAGCAAGACCAGCATGGTGTACAGCATTACGTTCATAACCTTCCTGGACACATGGATACGGCGCGGCTCCCTGACACCTTCAGGTATAACAACAAAGGTATGATCGTGCTTAATCATTCTTCTTCCTCCTCTTGGGGGCTATTCTTATCCCCAGCTCGCGGAGCTGGTCTTTGGCAACCTTGGCCGGCTGGCCCTCCATCAGCCCCTGGCCTGAGGTCGTCTTGGGAAATGCTATCGTGTCTCTGATGCTCGAAAGACCGGCAAAGATGGCCACTATCCTATCGAATCCCATGCCGATCCCGCCGTGCGGAGGGGCACCCGCATCAAGCGCGGCAAGGAAGAACTCAAATTGAGAAGGATCAACACCGGCGATGCGCATGAGGCGCTCCTGCAAGTCACGCCTATGGCAGCGGATGGAGCCTGAACCCAGTTCCACCCCGTTGAGCACCGCGTCAAACAGCCTGCCGTGAACCTTTAACGGATCTTGCTCCAGATACTTTAAATCCTGCGCCTGCGGCGAGGAGAAGATGTGATGCGATGGAATAATCTGGTTCGTCTCCTCGTCGCGCTCAAACAAAGGGAAGTCGGTAATCCACACGAAACGCATCTTATTCTCGTCCACCAGCCCCATCTTCCGGCCGCAGACATCCCGCAAACGGCTCATCGCCTGATTGACCAATTTCTCATCGGTCCCTGCAAGGATCAGCTCAAGCTCCCCTTCCTTTAACTCATATATGTTCATGAACTTAGCAAGCGGGCCGGAAAGCTCGCCATCCCTCTTCTTGGCCCAGGCGATCCCTGGGAAGCCGAACGGCTTCATCTCCTCATCCAGCGAATCAATATCCTTGCGTGACCAGCCGGCAGCTCCCTCAATCCGCAGCGCTCGTACCACCCCGCCACGCTCCACGATCTCGGCGAATATGCGAAACTCCGAGCCCTTAAAACGCTCGGTAACCGTCTGTAACTCCAGCGGATTTCTGAGATCAGGCTTGTCGGTGCCGAAGCGTTCCATCGCCTGTTTATACGTCATGCGCGGGAACGGAATCTCAAGGAACTGGTGCTTAATCTCCTTCACCAACAGGTGAAAAAGCCC